>CAZQUC010000004.1:1758-8270 GCA_964596095.1 uncultured Enterobacteriaceae bacterium | reverse complement strand
GGAAACGATACCGTTCCGGGACCGAGGGGGTCACTTCCGTGAGGAAGGGCGGCCGCTCGGTTTTGTCGCTGGCATATTCGACGTAATAACCCCAGCCGTTGAGTAAATTGTCCAAGCCCGCGTATTCATCCTGTTCCGCAGCGTTGGCGTTGCTGGTCTGAATGGTTTGGTAGCCGAGGGGCGCTTGGAAGAAAATGCAATGAGTGATGCGCGTCCGGCCTTCGGCCCTCTGGAGCAGTTGTTCGGCGCGTCCGGTGATGAAATGAAGCTCGGAAGTTCGATTGAAGGACCGCGGCACCGGATTGCTGGCGCTGGTTTGCTCGAACCCGAGATACGTGTTGAGGGTGGCCTGGCTGACATTGCGGTTCATGGCCTCGAAGCCGTCGCGCGCGTCCTTGAAGCTGGCCACCATGCCCTTGGCGCGCATCCAGGTTTTCTGCGTTTCGTCCAGCATCTGGAAGACCATAACCATCAGCACGGAAAGGACCGCGACGGAAACAAGCAGTTCCACCAGAGTGAATCCCCGGTGGCGGTGGGCAGGAAAGGCGGGCGTCACTTTCATGGCAGCAATGGGTTGAAGACGGCGGGCAATGGCATCGGGATCACTGGACGGCGTTGCGGGCCATTTTGGCAATTTCGGAAGTAAAGCTTTTGTAGGGAAGCGGCGCTTGGTCGGCATCGAAATCAACCTCGCGGTCCCCGGGGGCGTAGGCGATTTTGATGGAGACACGGCGGAGATATTGCCCACCTTGTCCGGCAGCTTGGCCGGGCAGCGGCACTTGTTGGGCCACCGGCACATCGACGCGCACCTTGTAGATGGTGTCGGCTTTGTTCTGATCCTGGGTGTCTTCGATCAACGACCCTTCCGCATCGTAGCGCCGGATCAGGCCGTCCCAACTTCTCAGCCGGGAGAAGCCCGGCTCTCTTCCCCAATCGGCGACCTGCAGTTCACCAATGATTTCATTGGCGATGCGCGTCTGCACCTGTGTGCTTTTGGCCTCGCGCACGTTGTCCATGCCGTAGGGCAATAGCGCAAGCAGCGCGATAAGCACGGTGGCCACGATGCCCATGGCAATGGTGACTTCGACAAGACTGAAGCCTTTCTCGTGGCGTCCTTGAATGGAAGTTCCCGTCATGCTGCTACAATGCATATACAATGTATTTTCCGCAAGCGGATTTTAGTTGAAGATGGCGGGGGTGGCTTCACGACCGTTCAAATACGCCGGATAGCGGACGCCGACGCGGATGCGGACGAACCAGTTTTTCCTCTCGTCGGTCGTCAAGGGTGAGAGGGTGCGGCACGTCACCGTCACCGAGCCGTCCCCCGTCTCCACGATGTCGCCCACTTGCTCGAAGTTTCGGTCGAACCATTTGCCGTCCGCGAAGCCGTCGAAGGCGATCTGCGGACGAACGTTGATATCGAGCAAGTTGTATCCTCCATCCTCGGTGTTGGGGGTCAAAGCGGCGCCTTGCATCCGGAATTTCACCACCACGTGGTTGCTGGAATCAATGGAGATTTCCGGCAAAATAGGGTATTCCACCGTCGTGTCTCCTGTCGTGACCGGGGAGGTCAGTGAAGCCACTGTAGGGTCGGAGCCGAAGGCATACTCCAGGATATTGGCGATGGAGTCGCCATCCAGATCAGCACCGGCTTTGAGTTGTTCCGGCGTCGCCTCGGGCGCCTTGATCTTCATATAGGAGTCGAACCGGTCGCCCACGACGGGAGTGCCGGTGATCTCCATGTCCTCAATGTAAACCGCCTTGTTGCTGGAGGGCGCGGCGGCTGTTCCGGCCTTGAGTTCGGCGCGGTAGTTGACTTCCAGCACCCGCGCGCCATCGGGGACGCTCTTGGCTGGGAGCTGGGAGAACGGATGCGTGGAGTCGGTGCCGGTAATGGAAGCCAAGGTGGGGGTGGCCGCTTCGTTATCCGGGCGGCCGATCTGCAAGCCGGCCCAAATGATCATGTCGGAACTGCCGGTGGCATCCATGCCGTGGATGGCGAGGATGTTATTCGTCGTGCCGCTCAGTTTGTTGCGATGGGAGTTGATGTCGAATTCTTCGAAAATCAGCGCGTCGGCATCGGCGTGGGTGGCGCTGGCGTTGGTATTCCAGTTGGCGGTGCCCGTCACGTTTTTGCGCAGCACTTCCTGGCCGTTGATGTAGGCGACGAAGCCGTCGTCATATTTCACACGGAGGCGGAGCGCAGTGGCGGTGGCCAGGTCGGCCACGGGGGGAAACACGCTCCGCACATAAACGCCTGCCTTCCGGCCGGTCCCCGTCATGGTGGATTTGAAATCGAACTCGGGGTCGATGGAGGAGGTGAAATTGACGTTGTCACTCGGGTTGTTCTCATAGCCCGCGCCTGCGGTGCCGGATTTCCACGAACTGTCATCAAAGTCCAGTTCCTTCCACGTCGCCGCCGGGTCGGCGGCACTCGTCGGGGTGATGGCGCGTTTCGCCGCGTCTTCCGCCACCAAATCCGTGTAAGCGGTCGGAATTTCGGTCGCAGCCGACCTGCCGATGGTCACCCACGGCAGGTTGGTGTAGGTGATGCCGTTGGCGCTGTAGCGGAGGGAGAGGGTGAGCTTGTCCGTGGCCGCCCAGACGGTCGGTGCCCGCAAAATGGCCAGCAACTTGGCTGTCACACTGACGTTGGTGAAATTCCGCAGATCGATGGGCTCCGATTTCCAGATCCACGTGGGCGAGCCGTTCTCGAGCGGATTGAAACCCAGCGCGGGGTTCCCGTCCGGAAAGTCGCCGCTGGTGACATACTCAATGGTCACCACGTCCCAACTGGCGGGAACACTCGGGTTGGTGATCTGCCACTGCAACTCGGTGTCCATGCTGGAATAATCATAATCCGGAGGGCCGGGCTGGCCGACGGCGGGACGAATGTGGGTGGTGCGGTTGCCTTGACGATCCCCCTGCCTGGAGAAATCACCGGGAACTCCGGGCCGCGCCATGCCGAACTCGGGCTTCCGGCCGATCAGGTTCATCTCCAGATCGAACCGGGCGTCGGCGGTGGTGGCGGACGCTTGGTGGAGTTCGATGGCGATGCTGTTTTCCGCCGGATAGGGATTGAGAGTAATCGGCTCCTCGAACGGGACGGGAAGGCCGGTGGTGATGTTGACGACGGGTTTTTCCGGATCGAAGACAAGGGTCAGCGGTGAGGATTCGTGGATGCCTTCGACCGGGGACAACGCTCGCGTGGTGGCAGTGAGATTGGTCGGGGGCAGATTGTCCCGCACGTAGGCGGCGGCCGCCGGATCAAACCCCCGATAGATTTCCTTGCCGTTGATGTAGATGGCGACCGCGTCATCACGAGCGATGTTCAATTCCACATTCTGAAATTTGTCGGCTTGCTGGGCGGTGGTGGCGTTCGAGCTATAGGTCACCCCTTCCGGCAGCTGGAATTTTTTGACGAAGTAGTTGGTGATGGGGCGGTTGGCGGCCGTGCCGGCATTGAAGCCGGGCTGCTCGCCGTATTGGATGTCATCGCCATAACCGAATGGCCCGGTGCCGGTGCCCCACGTGGCTCCGGGATTGAAATTGGTGTTTTTCCACGTGTTGCCGGGGTTGCCGCTTCTCAGATACCTCCATTCGCTGCCGGTTTCGATAATGGAGAACTCTCCGGCCCAAGCGGAGCCGGCGGCCAGCAGGACGAGGGAACAAACGGTGAGGGAACGGCCCGAGAGTGGAAAGGCTGGTGATTTCATGAGATCAAGGACGGGTTGGGAAAAGCGGGTTCATGATTGGACCCAAGGTTCGTGGGGGCCGCAAGTGGAAAGTGTGGTTTCGGGAAACGACTTCCTCGCGGGAGCAGGCACCATCCACCTGAGAGGCGTTCGGGGTTTTCCGCAACCGGAGAGTCTGTCGCCGTCGCGGATAAACCGTTGGCAAAATGAAACCATCCGCTTCCAATGGCGTCAATCTTCATCAACATTTGGCGTGAATGCTGCAAGATGTGTTCGCTTCCTTTCCTCCGGCGAGGCCGGACGGCGGGGCCATCCTCTACCCATACCACTTCATGAAATACTCGCCCACTTTCTCCGTGCTCGCGGCCTTGGCCGCGGGCGTCTGCGTCGCTCCGTCCCTCCGGGCCGCGCCTTATGCTTCGACCGTGAAGAACACCGACGGCGCCATTTCGTTCATCTTGAACGAAGCGGCGGACAAGGTGACCGTCAAGTTCGACAACGGCGCCACCACCACCGAGTTGGGCGCACTCGCCGCCGGCACCCACAGCTTTCCCTTGGGCACGCACACCAGCTTTGAGATCATCGTCGAAAAAAACGCCGGTCCCGGCTGGCGCGAGGGGGTGTTGCAGCAGATCAGCGATGACGCGGATGCGAAGCTCCATTTGACGCACCAGCGGGGGGTGGCGGTGAACAAGAATCCTGCTTCACCCTATTTTGGGCGGGTTTATGTGTCGGTCAGCGCCACCGGCACGGCGCAACCGGTGTTGGAGCCACCCTCGCCCGGTCGCGCCGTCAGCGAGGGGATTTATGTCCTCAATCCCGATCTCAGCGCGACCGACTTGGGGACGGAGGCGCTCACGGCGGGACTGCCGTTTTCCGCCCATGCCACCTCCACCAGCGATCAAAGTCCTTACCGGATCGCGATCGGAGAAGACGATCAACTCTATATCACCGATTGGGCCACGCCCAGTGGCACTCTGTATGTGACCGATCCGGACGTGTCGCAAGGGATGAACGTGTTGCCCGGCCCCCAGGGTGGCTCCAATCCCTTGATCGTGGTGGATGAAAACGGCGAGGTGGTCGGGGAGGAGCGCTTCCACGGCTGCATCGCCGCAGTGGTGGCCGTGGGCAGCCTGGCCGGTGGCGATCTCGAGCTTTATGTGATCGATGAAAACCTTCAATCGGACCGCGCGCAGACAGCCCTTAACCAAATGAATAGCATTTGGAAATGGACGGCGGGCGGCGTGTTGCCCATTCCAGAAGAAGGCTTCCAGGAAGTCTTTCTTTTCAACAGCAGTGGCATCACCTACGCGGCCCAGCAGGCGGATTTGGTGCGGGACGCCAATGGGTTCTTTTACAAAACCCAGCGCCGGGCGGCCGGGCAGACGCAGTCAGGCATCTTCATCGTCGATCCCGATGGCTTGCTGGTCACCGCCTCTCGGGACGCTTGGATCGAATATAACAACAACCTGGAAGAGCCGGTCGCGGTGAATATCGACACCTTTATCGAAACCATTTCCATCGACATTTATGACGGCTGGCTGGCCGGCTACCGTTATGCGGGTGACGCGGACCCGCCGATCAATTACGGCGCCAGCGAAATACAGTTCGTGAAAATCGTGACCGACGAGGAGACGGGCTCTCCGTCGTTCGATTTCTCCCAACACTTCATCATTCCGACCTTGCCGAATACCAATGTCGGCCGGGATATTTCCTTCGACGCCGCGGGCAACATCTACACCGTCAGCTCCGGCCAGCACCTGCTGCGCGTCTATGCTCCCGGTGGCTACACCACCGCCACCACCGCCTCCAACGGCCAGTTCTTCATCGAAACAGGCGAGCCGCCGACGCCGCCGACCGGCGAGCCGCCGGTCATCGGCGACGCCACGCTCGCCGAGACCACGCTGACCCTCACCTTCACCGCCGCCGAAGGTGAGGCCGCCGCTTTCGCCGTGCAGAAATCCGGCACCTTGGCCGGGCAAAGCTGGACGGAGGACACCACGGCCGTCATCACCGGCGCCACGCCGAGCTTCACCGCCACCATCACCACCACCGGCGCCGAGCAGTTCTACCGCATCATCGTCCGCGAGTGAAGTCCTCCCGGGACGGCGCGCGGTGTCTCAGCCGCAGTGGACGGAAAGCAAAGAGCGCGCCGGAGGGGGCCGCGCGTGACGACTGAACTTGAGTTTCGGGTGGCACTGGTAGGATAACCGTCCGCGTCGTGAACGAAGAACCGCCATCATCCGCCGGAGCTGTTGCTGCTGCTCCCGAGACTCCGTCGCCAGTGGGATCGGGGGCGGAGGAACGTCCGTCGCGCGCCCGCCGGTGGTGGCGCGGGCTTCGCTGGAGCGGGCCGGTGCTGCTGCTCGCGCCGTGGTGGGTGCCCAATGTCCCGCCTGGCAAGCAATGGTTGGAGCGCCAGTTCGCCGCGCGCACGGGCTGGGAGTGCCGGATCGGTTGGGTGCTGCCGGTGGGCTTCGATGGCCGCGTCCACCTGCGGCGGGTGACGTTGACCCGGCCGGGAGCGGGCAGCGACCTCGCGCGCGTGTCGTTGCGCCACGTGTCCCTTCGCCCGCGCTGGTCGGCGCTGGCGCGGGGTCAATGGATCGCGCGCGAACTCCGCCTCGAGGACGGCGAGATCATCCTGCGGCCGGATTTGTCACCGGATGAAGACGGGGCAGGGGAGTCGGCTTCCCCCTTGCCGTTGCTGCTCTCCACCAAACCGCTCGCCGCCCGGCCCGGCGATCCCGTCTCCGCCGCCCCGGCAACGGAGGAGGAAACCGAGGCTCCCTCGCCTTCGGTGGGCTTGCTGGGAAA
>CAZQUC010000004.1:0-1658 GCA_964596095.1 uncultured Enterobacteriaceae bacterium | reverse complement strand
CTGCCGCTGGCCTGGGATGGCACGACGCTCCTGATCGAAGACGCGCCGCTGCGCCTGCCCGGAGGGTCGGTCACCCTTTCTTTGAAGACGGAGCCGCTCAGTCCGGGCGCGCCGCTCCTGGCCGAAGCGCGTAGTCAGGACCTGAGTCTGCCGGAAGCCGGCGCCTGGCTGTGGCCGGCCGTGGCTTCCGAGATGTGGCCGCAGGCGGCCCTCGCTCTCCGTTGGCAGATGGCTTGCTTTCTCCGCTGGCCGGAACGGTCGTTGCAGACGCGCGGTGCAGTGGAAACCCGCCAGGCCACCTTGCCCATCGCGGCGTGGTGGCGCGCGGCGGGTCCGGCCGCGGGGGCCGCGGCGCCGGCCGAAGCCGACATGCCCGTGCCGGTCGCCCGTCTCTTCTTCCGCAGCCGCGGCGGCCAGCTCATGCTCGACGAGGCCATGGTGATGGCGCAGGATTTGCACCTGCGGGCACGGGGTGCCGTGTCCGCGGGTCAGGGGTGGCAACTTTCCACCCGTCTGTATGCCCGCGAAACCGGCCTCGGTCTGCTGGGGCAGCTCACGGACCGTTGGCCCGCCGATCGCCGCTTGCCCTTCACCAAACTGCCCGATTCCCCGTGGGTGTTCCTCGACGTTCCCGTGCAAGGCCCCCTCGCCGCGCCCGCGGCCGGGATGTGGGGGCAACTGTGGACCTGGCCCGCCCTGCGCGCGGAACTCGACCGCCTCCGCCGTCTTCCCGAGGCATGAGAAGGCCGCACGCCGGGCGATTGTCAGGCTGTCCGCTCAGCAGACGCGCGCAACCTACCCCAACGGCAAAAACCCCAGCGGCGGAACCGAGGCGCCGGTCGCGTAAAAATTGCCGATGTTAGGCAGGACGAGCGGCAGGCTGCTGGCCGGAACGCCGAGCCAGAGGGCCATCTCGGCGAAGAATTCATCCACGCTGGTGGTGGGGATGAGGCGCCCGCGGCCGGTGTCGAGCGGATTGACTTCCGGACCGCTTTCCGGATTGACCGCCAGGCTGGGATATTCGCCGTAGAGACGCTTGCCGCGCACGGCGCCGCCGAGCACGAAATGATTGCCGCCCCACGCGTGGTCGGAGCCGCGCGCATTGCTGGTGAGGGTGCGGCCGAAGTCGGAGGCGGAATAGATCACCACGCGGTCCTGGACGCCCATGGCCACGAGCGCGGTCCAGAGCGCGGCGAGAGCGTCGTCCACCTGCGGCAGCATTGCGTCCTGGTTGTTGAGCACTTCGTTGTGGTGATCCCACCCACCGAGATTGACGAAGAACGTTTGCCGGACCGCGCCCAGCGCCGCGCGGCCGTTGATGGTGCGCGCCACCATGTGCATCTGGCGGCCGAGCGAGGTGTTGGGAAATGCGACGGCGCCGGGCAGGGCGGGCGCGGTCGCTTCGGCATACAGCGCATAGGCATCGCGGGCCGTGCGGCGTTGGTGCACGAAGGTTTGTTGGAGCAGGTTGGTGTATTCGAGCGCGAGCTGGCTGTCGATGGCCGCGCTGGCGGCCTGGGCCAGCGGCTGGTCGCGCTGCCACAGCTGGCGATAGGGCAGCAAGGCGGTGGCGCCGCCCTCCGGCTCTTGGGAATTGCCCGGGCTCACCGCGTATTCGGCGACAGCGCGGCCGGTTTGCCAGACGTTGCTGCCGTCGA
>CAZQUC010000003.1:1508-33288 GCA_964596095.1 uncultured Enterobacteriaceae bacterium | reverse complement strand
GTGCCGGAACCCGCGGCTTCCCATCCCATCGACGCCTTGGTGCGGGAACACCTCGCGCAGGAAGGCCTCGCCCCCGCGGCGCCCGCGCCGTGGGCGACCGTGGCTCGCCGGCTTTATCTCGATCTCATCGGCCTGCCGCCCTCGCCCGCCGAGGTGGAGGCCTTCGTCGCCGCGGCACCACATGATCCCGCGCGCGCCGTCGCGGCCTTGGCCGACCGACTGCTGGCCCAGCCCGCCTTCGGCGAAAAATGGGCGCGGCATTGGCTCGATCTCGCGCGTTATGCCGACAGCAACGGTTACGAAAAAGACGTGCCCCGCGAGCAATGGGCGTGGCGCGATTGGGTCATCGAGGCCCTCAACCGCGACCTGCCTTACGACCAATTCATCATCGAGCAGGTGGCGGGCGACTTGCGGCCCGGCGCGGGTCAGGACGGGATGATCGCCACCGGTTACCTCGCCAACAACATGATCAACGAGGAGGGCGCCATCGTCGCCGAGCAATTCCGCATCGACGGCATGTTCGACCGCATGGACGCGCTGGGCAAAGGCGTGCTCGGCCTCTCGCTGCAATGCGCGCAGTGCCACACCCACAAGTTCGACCCCATCACCCACGATGAATATTTCGGCCTCTTTGCGTTCGTGAACGATGCCTTTGACGCGCAGTCCTGGGTTTACACGCCGGAGCAATTGGCGCGGCTCGACAATCTCCGGCGCGAGCACGCCGCCCTCGACGAGCAAGCCCGGCAGGCCGTGCCCGACTGGGCCGCGCGCTTCGCCGCCTGGGAAGAGCAACACCGCGCGTCCCTCGCGGCCGTGCCGTGGTCGGTCATCGACGTCCTCGACTCCGGCGCGGTCAGCGGGTTGAACCACCCCAACAAATTGGCCGACGGCTCGATGATGATCATGGGCCATCGCACGATGGGGGATCTGGTTTATTTCACCGGCGAGCCGGCGCTCGACCACGCCACAGGCCTGCGCCTGGAAATCCTCACCCACGGCGATCTGCCCTTCAACGGTCCCGGCCGCAGCGATGACGGCACCTGGGCCTTGTCGGAACTCATCGTCGAAGCCAAGCCGGCGGGCGAAGACGCGTGGCGGAAGCTGGAATTGAAGGACGCCACCGCCGATTTCTCCCAGCCCGACGGCGAACTGGACCCTGCGTGGCGCACCGGCGCGGACAAGGACAAACCACGCCGGCATGGTCCTGCCGCCTACGCCATCGACGGCCAGGACACCACCGCGTGGCGGGCGGATCGCGGGCCGGGCCGCCGGAATGCCGGCTCGGTCGGCGTGTTTCAATTTGCGGAACCGGTGACGTTTCCGGCCGGCACCACGCTCAAGATCAGCCTCAAGAACAGCCATGCCGGCGGCGACTTCAAATCGGGCAAAAACAACATGATCGGTCGCGTGCGGTTTGCGCTCACCCGCGCGCCCGCGCCGCAGGCCGTCGCGGTGGATTACGACGTGACGCTTGCCCTTGCCCTCGCGCCGGAGCAACGCACGCCGGAGCAACAAACCGCGATCTTCCGCGCCTGGATGGCGTCCGAGTCGTCGCTGGCCGCGCTCGTCGAGGCGCGCGAGAAATTATGGCACGACTTTCCGCAAGCGCCGACCTCCGTGTTGCACCTCGCCCGGCGTCCGCCCGACCTCGCGCGCGAGACGCACCTGCTCGACCGCGGCGTGTGGGACCAGCCGAAGCACGTCGTCGCCCCGCACGTCCCCGCCGCATTGCCTCCGCTGCCCGCGGACGCGCCGCCGGATCGCCTCGCCTTCGCCCGTTGGCTCGTGGACAAGCGCTCGCCGCTGGCCGCGCGCGTCCTCGTCAACCGCGTGTGGCACTTGGTGTTCGGCATCGGCTTGGTCGAAACCGCGGAAGACTTCGGCATCCGGGCCGCGCCGCCCTCGCATCCCGCCTTGCTCGACTGGCTGGCTGTCGAATTCATGGAGCGCGACTGGAGCTTGAAACACCTGCTGCGGCTCATCGTCACCAGCGCCACCTACCAACAGGACGCCCACGCCCCGCCCGAACTCCGCGAGCGCGACCCCGCCAACCGCCTGCTCGCGCGCGGCCCACGGTTCCGCCTCGACGCCGAAGTGGTGCGCGATGTCGCCCTCGCCACCTCCGGCCTGCTCACGTCCCAGGTCGGCGGTCCCAGCATTTTTCCGCCCGTGCCGGAAAACCTGCTCCGCCACAGCTATGCTTCCGTGGATTACTGGAAAGTCGCGGAAGGCCCCGACCGCTACCGCCGCGCGTTGTATGTCTTTCGCCGCCGCTCCATGCCCGATCCCGTGCTGGCCAGCTTCGATGCGCCCAATGCCGACACCGCTTGCGCCCGCCGCCCGCGCTCCAATACCCCGCTCGCTGCCCTCGCCGGGTTGAACGAGCCGGTCTTCGTCGAAGCTGCTCGCGCCTTCGCCCTGCGCGTCCTCCGCGACGGCGGGGCCGATGACGCCGCCCGCGCCGACCATGCCTTCCGTCTCTGCGTGGCGCGCCCGCCGAGCGCCGCCGAGCGCGAGACCCTGCTCGCCTTGCTCGCCGACCGCCGCCGCGCCCTTGCCGAAGGCTGGCTCCACGCCAATGAGATCGCCACCGGCGCCACCGGGCAACGCGCCGCCTTGCCTAAAGGCACGACGCCCCAGGACGCCGCCGTCTGGACCATCGCCGCCCGCGTGCTGCTCAACCTCGACGAAGCGCTGAGCAAGTAGTGACCGCCCTCGTGGCGGGGGCGTCCCGCCCACCGGCCGCCGCAGAGATAGCCCTCCGGCCAGAAGCCGTTTCCTTACCACCCGGTGTGTGGCGGCCGCTTCCGTCCAAGGCCGGCCGCCATGCCGAGGGAAATCTGAAAGCCGGAGTGGGATTTCCATCTCTTGCAGGCCCTCACCGGGGCGCGAGGGTGGGCCGGATGGCAGAGGGCCGCCGGCCGGTCCGTGGTGTCATCGCCGCTTGCCAAAACAGTCTCTTTCCTGTTGGGTTGAGCCCGTTTCCGCCAAAAAACTCCAGACCGTTTCAGACCGATGATCACCGTTATTTTGCGCCCGCTCCGGAACCTCGTTCCGCCGCTCCTCACTTGTCTCATCATCGGAGCCGTCGCCCTGGCGGCCTGCTCCGCTTCCGCCGCGCCGCTGAGAGTCTTCATCCGGGCCGGAGAGGCCAACCGCGGCCCCGACGTGCATGCGCATCCGCGGTTTCTGGCGGAATGGAAACAGCTCCTCAACGAACGCGGCGCGCAGGCCGACGGCGCGACCGATTGGCCGACCGCCGAGCAGTTGGCGAACACCGACGTGCTGGTCGCCTACGCGCAGGAAGGTGGCGACGCCACGCCCGAGCAGCAGGCGCGGATCAATGACTTCGTCAAACGCGGCGGAGGCTTGGTCTTCCTCCACACCGCCACCGTGTCGATGCAAGACCCGGCGTGGCTGAAATCGCTCATCGGCGGGGCGTGGATCCCGAACAAGACCAAGTGGCGCGAAGGCCCGATGGATTTGTATTACGTCGAAAGCCAGCAGCTTGGCGGCGGGCACCCGATCACCGCGGGCGCGGCCAATTTCCATTTCGACGACGAGATTTACTACGACATGGACCTCTCTCCCGACATCCGCGTGCTCGCCACCAGCTACACGCCGAATGTCATCGAAGGCCGCCAGCCCGCCGAGGGCAACAAGCCGCACATCTACGACATCCAGCCCCAGATGTGGGTCTATGAGAAGACCGCTCCCGGCGGCGCCGCGCCGTATCGCGCCTTTGTCAGCATTCCCGGACATTTGTATAAAAACTTCGCCCTGCCGCACTTTCGCGCGGTTTTGCTGCGTGGCATCGCGTGGGCCGGCAAGCGCGAGAATCTCGACGAATTCACCAAGCCCGAGGAAATTTCCTCGCTGACCTACCCGGAAGGAGGTCCGGAAAGACCTGCCGACACGCTGGCCAATCTTGAGGTGCATCCCGATTTCGACCTCTCGCTCGTCGCCGCCGAGCCGCTCATCACCAAGCCGATGAATTTCGATTGGGACGCCTCCGGCCGGCTGTGGGTCGCGGAAACGCCCGAATATCCGAACGGCCGCCGCGGGATGCGGCCCGATTATCGCGGCAAGGAATGGAAAGATCGCGGTGGGATCGACTTCGATCCCGGCGAGCAGGACCGTCCCGGCCGCGACCGCATCAGCATCCTCACCGACACCGACGGCGATGGCGTCGCCGACAAGAAGGACGTGTTTTTCGAAGGGCTCGATCTCGTCACCGGCCTCGTGTTTTACAAGGACGGCGTGATCGTCACCCAGGCGCCGGACATCCTCTTCCTGCGCGACACCGACGGCGACGGCAAGGCCGACAAGGTCGAAAAACTCTACACCAACCTCGGCACCTTCGACACGCATGCCGTCATCAACAACCCGCGCTGGGGCTGGGACGGCTGGATTTATGCCACCCACGGCTACAGCGCCTCCAATGACGTGCGCAGCGGCGACGGCTCGAAGCAATTCGGCACCATCGGCTCCGGCGTGGTGCGCTTCAAACCCGACGGCTCGGCCTTCGAACAATACTCCTCCAAGGGCGGCAACACCTGGGGCCTGCAAATCACCGGCGACAACCGCGTGATGTGGACGCAGCCGACCAGCGGCGATCTCCTCATGCACACCGTGCTGCCGGAATACGCGCTCGCCCGTGGCTCCGTCGGCCGCATGCCCAGCTTCGTCGTGGTGGAGAAATCGCCGAAGATTTTCCCGCTCATGAGTTGGGAGCAACTGGCCTACGTGCAGATCGACTGGGTCGGCTCCTTCACCGCCGCCGCCGGCACCGTCATCTACGACGGCGGCGCGTGGCCCGAGGAATACAACGGCGATTACTTCACCACCGAGCCGACCGTCAACGTCGTCCACCACACCCGCCTCACGCCCCAGGGCGTCAGCTTTGCCTACCACAAGCTGCCCGGCCGCGAAGAGACGGAATTCATCCGCAGCAAGGACATGTGGTGGCGGCCCATCGAAGTGCGCGTCGGCCCCGATGGCGCGGTCTATATCGGTGATTTCTACAACCAGGCCGTCATCCACAACGACACCCGTGGCCCCGACCACAACAAGGTCAACGCCGCCGTCCGCCCCGACCGCGACCACTACTTCGGCCGCATCTGGAAAATCCAGCACAAGCAGGCGAAGAAGCTCGCGGTGCCGGATCTTGCGAAGGCGGATGTCGCCACCCTCGCGAAGGCGCTGGAAAATCCCAACCGCCATGTGCGGCTGACGGCGAGCCGGTTGTTGGTGGACAAAAAAGATGCCTTAACCAAGCCCGATGTAATTGGCGAGAATCTGGGGGCCATCTATGCAAAGTTACTCGAAAAGTCATCGCCAGAAACTCTCATCGCAGCGATGTGGACGATCTCTCAAGTGGGAAATAGCATCAAAGCGGAGACTTGGCACGGCCTGATGGAGCACCCTGACGCATCAGTCCGACGCAATGCGGCGTTGGTGTCTGAAGTTGTCTCTACCCCTCCCGCCAAGTTTGAGACCGCTCTGTTAACCGACCCCGATCCCCAGGTTCGGCTCGCGGCTCTCCGTGCCTTCGCGTCCCACGATCTTACGGACGAATCAGCCAAAGCCCTCATCGCCGCGTGGCCGAAATTCGACGACGATTTCCAAAAGAGCGCCGCCATCGGCGCGGCCTCGCGCAACGCCGCGGCCAGCATCGCCGCCGCGTTGGAAGCGCCCGATCCGTCGAGTCTGACGCCGCTCATCAACAACCTCGTCGGCCGTCTCGCCGAGGCGAACGACACCGCCGCCGCCGCCAAGCTCGTCATCGCCCTCGCCGACAAACCCGCCAGCGCCGATGCGCTCAAGGCGCGGATTCTGGATACCGTGGGCCAGTCTCTCAAAGACGTTCCAGTGATGACGCCGGAGTTGAAAACGGCGTTGACCACACTGCTCGGGAGCGGCGCCAGCGGCAGCGCGTTGCCCGTGGCCGCGAAGTGGAATCAAGACAAAGCGCTCGATGAGGTCATCTCAGGGGTTTTCGGTCGTTTGGGAGGCGCTTTGTTCAGCCCGCGCTCTTCCAATGAGGAACGGCTTTCCGCGGCAAAGTCGATCATTCGGGTGAACTCTTTTATTAAAGGAGCGATTGATTCCGTGATCAAGATGGTGGGAGAGGAAAGCGTGGATGTCTCTCTCAACCAAGGCTTGGTGCAGGCCTTGGGGGAATCGGGGAAGCCTGAGGTCGGCCCCGCGCTGGTCTCCGCGTTCACCAAACTCCCCGCCGAAGCGCAGGCCACCGCCTTCGACACCCTCCTCAAGCGCGCCGACTGGGCGCAGGCGTTGCTCGATGGCGTGCGCGACAAGAAGATCGATCCCGCGACCTTCGGCCCGGCCAACGTCTATCGTCTCCGCACCCATCCCGCGCGCGAGGTCGCCGAGCGCGCCAACGCGATGAAGGACGAGCTGAACCCGAACGAGAAGGCGAAGAATGAAATCATCGCTGCGCTTGCGTCGGTGGTGCGGCAGCCGGGCAATCTGGCCAACGGCAAGACCATGTTCACGGTCAGTTGCGCCACGTGCCACAAGCTCGACGGCCAGGGCAGCGACATCGGCCCCGACCTCACCGGCATGGGATCGCACGGCCCCGAGGAATTGCTTGTCCACATCGTCGATCCCAACCGCGAGGTCGATCCCAGCTTCCACGCCTGGAACATCGAGACGACCGACGGCCAGTTCTACGCCGGCATCATCGCCCGCCAGAACAACGCCGCCGTGCTCTTGCGCAACATCGGCCAGGACATCGAAATTCCCACGAGCAGGATCAAGACGAAGACCGACACCGGCCGGTCGCTCATGCCCGAAGGCTTCGACGCGTTGGGCGGGGAAATCCTGCGCGACATCCTCGCGTTCATGGCGGGCGACGCCGCCGGCAAATACCGCGTGGTCGATCTCGCCGAGGCCTTCACCGCCGACAGCCGCAAAGGCATCTTCGCCACCGAGGAATCGACCCGCGAATCGGTGCGGGTGAAAAAGTTCGGAAACTTCGATTTGGATGGCGTGCCGTTTTATCTCGCCGATCCCTCCCGGGGCTTGATCGGCCGCAACCTGGTCGTGCTCCGGGGCGGCACCGGCAATTCATTCGCGCGCCGTCATCCGCGGGAAGTCACCGTGCCCGTCGGCGAGGCCGCGCAGCGGCTGCACCTGCTCAGCGGCGTGGGCGGCTGGGCGTGGCCGTGGGGCGGCGACGACGCGAAAGGCCGCACCGCGCTCATCGTCACCCTGCACTACGCGGGCGGCGCGACGGAAACCTTCGACCTGAAAAACGGCGATTCCTTCGTCGATTACATCTCCAGCGAAAACGTGCCGAATTCCAAGCATGCGCCCGGTCTCGCCGAAGGCAGCCAGTTGCGCGTGCTCACCCTCGCGCCGGCCAACACGCAGGCCGCCATCGAGAAGATCACCTTCGCGTCCTCCGGCGGCCCGTTGTCCCCGGTCATCGCTGCCTTGACCGTGGAGCTTCCCGGCACGGAAAAGAAAGGCGGCGGCCCGGAAATCCTTTCCGCCGCCACCGAAGGGGGCGCCGGCGTCCCGCCTGCCTGGGACGGCGCCGACAAGAAAAAAGTCCTCCTCATCGGCGGCGGCAGCTCGCACGATTTCGGCCGGTGGTATGACCGCTACGACCGCGAACTCCTCACCACCGCCGGGTTCGCCCCGCATTACACCGACCGCGTCGAGGAAGCCACCCGCCTCATCACCCAGGCCGATGCCGTGATTTACAGCACCAATCAGGGTGAATTCGGCGGCCTTGGGTTTCAGGCCGCGCTGCGCCAGGCCGCCGACGCGGGGGTGGGCCTCATCATCCTCCATCCCGGCATCTGGTATAACTTCGGCGAAAGCACCGAATACAACAAAACCTTCGTCGGCGGCGGCTCGCGCGGCCACGATCCGCTCGGCGAATTCACCATCAAGATGACCGAGGTGAAGCACCCCGTCACCGAGGGGCTGGGCGCGGAGTTCAAGATCATCGACGAGTTGTATTACGTGAAGTTCGATCCCGCCGGAGCCAAGACCACCGTGCTCGCCACCGCCGCCAGCCCCAAGAGTGGCGAAACCTTCCCCAACCTCTGGACCGTCGAGCATCCGAAAACCAAAATCGTCTGTCTCGTCCCCGGTCACGATGGCCGCGCGCACGAGTTGTACGCGTTCCAAAAACTGCTCCTCAACGCCGTGACTTGGGTGGCGAAGTAAGGCGAACTGACGCCGCCGGGGCGTCTCATGGCGGGGGCGTCCCGCCCACCGCTGCACGACGGGCCTTGGAAAGCGAGGGCTTTTCAGAGATGGCCCGTCTCCAGCGATCCTCACGTTTCGTCGGGAGGGCGCCGTTTTTCGATTGCGCGCGGTTTCGCCGGGTCGCGCTTTCTGCGGTGGGCGGGACGCCCCCGCTACGGACGTTACGGCCGCAGGTGAAACCGCAGCCGGATGAAGAGGCGTGGCGAGTCGGCGACGGGAGCGAGGGAGCGGAGGACGCGGGTGGTGGCGCCGTTGTCGTGATCGGTGCGGCTGACTTCGGTGGTAGCCTCGGCGGTCCAGGTGGCGGCGGTGAGGTCGGGGGTGGTTTCCACGAGGTAGTCGAGATCGGTGGCGGCGGTGGGATGGGTGAAGGTGAAGGTCAGATAATCCGCGGTCTGGCCGGCGATAGCGAGCGATTGGAGGGCAGCGATGGGGAGTTTGTCGTGATCGGGCGCGGTGGGTGAGCCGCCGAGGGCGTATTCGGTGAGGAAATCGAGGCCGTCACCGTCGGGGTCGGCGTCGTCGGGCAGGCCGCCGTGGGCGAGTTTCCACGCGGCGTAGCCGGTGAGGGGCGGGTGCGGGTCGCCATCATCGGCGCCGGGCGTGCCGAGCGGAGTGTGGCTGGCGCGCCAGTGGGCGGCGTCGGCATGGTCGGGATTGGCCGCGGAATCGATGAGCACGAGGCTGGAGCCGCCTTCGTCCGCTTCCGCGGGCCACGGGGCGGCGGGGCTGTAGGCGAACTCTTTGATGACCGACCCGTCGGCGGCGGTGAGGACGAGAGTTTCGCCGCCGTTGTTGAGGTTGCCGGACCAAGCGCCGAGTGGTGCGGGGGCGTCGGGGTAGCGCGCGGTGTAGGCCGCGGGGTTGGAGACGAGGACGACACGTCCGCCCGGCGGCACCACGGCGGAGGCGTCACCGGCGAAGGCGAAGGTGATGCCGGCGGTGAAGGCCGCGCCGGTCAGATCGACGTTGTCGGCGCTGATGTTTTGCAGTTCGAGGAATTCGAAATCGCGTCCTTCGTAGCCGGCTTCGGCTTCCGATTGCGGACCGACAGGGGCGTAGGAAAACTCCGCCACGACGAGGTTGGCGGCGCTGGCGGGCACGAGGCCGGCGGTGAACGATGCCTCCTCCAGCGCAGACCAGGCGGCGCCGCCGAGCACGCGGGTTCTTACCGTGACGCGGCCGTTGAGCGCGAGAGGGCCGGTGTAGGGCGTGCCGAGCGTGCCGGGGTTGAGCAGGGTGTCGTATTCCACTTGCGGGCTGAAGAGCAGATCGCTGCTGGTGGAGTTCACGTTGAGGACATGGAAGGCGAGCACGTTTTCGCCTGTGGTGAGCAGGCTGGCGAAGGCGCCGAGATTGAAATCCTGCTGAGCCACCGCGGCCGAATCGTCATGCAGGCTGGGGCAATAGGAATCCCACGAGGGTGTGAACGAGCTGTCGAGATTGCCGCGCACGACTTCCTGGCCGTTGAGGTAGGCGATGAAGGCATCTTCGAAACGGACGCGCAGGCGGAGGGAATCGATGTCCGGCAATTGCGCGGCGGTGACGGTGAAGGGCAACCGCACGTAAAGCGAGCCATAGACGCCGCCTTGGGGCCGGGCCAGCGCGTCACGCACGTCGGTATTGATGAACGGGTAATAGTCGGTGGCCCCGCTGCGCGCCGGCGCGTAGCCGTAGCCGAGTGGGCCGGCGGTCCATTGCGCGGTATTCGGCGGGGCGTTCTTGCCGGTCCATTGGGCGATGGTGAGGCCGCTGCCGCCGTTGCCGGTGGAGGGGACCAGATACGAGGCCGGCGCGAACTCCGGCACCAGCATGGTGGTGGTGGAGGCGGTGTCGAGCGGCCGCGGGTCGCTGCCGTCGAGCGTGTAATAAATGACGCCGCCGCCGGGATTGGGATTGGTGAGGGCGAGTTCGAATCCGGCGGGCACGGCGCCGCCGTGTTGGTTGAAGACGGGCGGCTGCACGTTGGGGTAAAACCCGCGGGCGCGCGCTTCGTTGAGGAATTGCTCGTGCCGGCCGGTGAACCAATTGCGCGTGGACGTGCGGGCGCTGCGCCAGTCGTTGGCATTGCGCGGCGGGGAGGTCTTCGAATCGCCCCAGCGGGCGGATTCGGCGATGATGCCGGACTCCACCTCCACGGCCCGGCGGTCGAGGCGCGCCTGGTTGGCGGCGACGGTCAGCCCGCCGTCGTTGAAGAAATGGAGGTAAATCCGGTCGGCGAAGCGCTGGCGGTATTCCGCGCTGGCGGAGAGATCCTGGTGGAAGAACTGCGGGTTGCTGTAGTTGATGTCGTTCCACGTGCCGGTGAGCGGGTTTTCCCATGGTCCCCAGCGATCGCCCGCGCCGCCGGCATTGAGGCTGTGCTCGGCGTCGTGGGCGATGGAGATGAAGCCCAGAGCGCCGAGGCGGTTGCGCAGCGTGTAGAAATTGTTGGGCCGGCTGTTGCCGAGGAAGGCGGAGATCCCGGAGTCCGTGTTCCGGGTGTAGAAAAGGAGCATGACGTAGTCGATGAGGTTGTCCACATCGAGCAGCGCCGGCTCGCCGGTGGGCGTGCGTCCGTCGGCCTGCAAGCCCTGGATTTTGTAATAGGCCGCGCGTTTCTCCTCGGCGGTGGAAACGAGCGTCTGGCTGGGGTTGGCGGGGTTCTTGTCGTTATTGATCCAGTAGCAGGCGCGGGTGGCGTTCCACAGTTTTTTCCAGGCGGCGTCGGAGCCGTCGGGCATGGCGGTGAAATATCCGTCGGTGGCCTCGGTCGTGTAACCCCCGGAGGGACCGGCGGCCTTGACCACGTCGTAATCCTCGTCGCTGCCGCCCAGATGCGTCGCGCCGAAGGAGGCCTCGGCGCGCTCCTGGAATTGATAGAGGCCCCAATAGACGCCGTTGAGGTAAAGATGCACGAAGCGCCCGCGGGTGGAGACCCAGCCGAGATCGAGTTGCGCGTCGCGGCTCCAGATCTCGCGCAGCCCGTTGTGGGACGAGCCGCCCTCGAACGACCATGAATAATTCTGCGAGCACTGGAGGTCGATGGCGTCGAATTCTTCGGGCCCTTCTTCACCATAGACCGGGTAATTGAGTTTGCCCGCGCCGTATTCCTTGCGGAAAAAGAGGCGGAAGGCGTGCTTGGGATTGTCGCCGCTGCGGCTGTAACCGCCACGGATGCGGATGCCGCATCCGACGCCGACATGGCCGGCGGGCGTCCCGGCATCGCCGATGATTTCCAGGGAGGCGGCCCGCTCCCAAGCGCGCCCGCGGCTGCCGGCGTTGACGTAGATGCCGGTCGAGGAATTGAAAAGATTGGCCAGGTCGGTGCTGATGTTGACGGCGGGCAGCGCCTGCAAGGCGGCCTTGACCGCGGTCACGCCGCCGATTTGCGCGTTGCCGCTGTTCACGATGTCGGGATCCATGCCGTAGTTGATGACCTGTCCGTTCACGTTGCCGGGATTGGGCCATTCGGCGCTCGGGCGCGCGCCTTCCGTCGGCGTCGTGCTTTGGCGGATCACATCGTCGAGAAAGAGATACGTGTGGGCGACGACGACGTTATTCTGGTAACCGGCGAGAAAGGCCGCCGCGCGCAGGGTGGTCGTCTTGTCGATGGTGATCGGCCCCGAGTAAACCGTGCCGCTGGTGGCGGTGGGCATGGCGCCGTTGGTGGTGTAGCGGAGGGTCGCGCCCGGCGTGGACGAGGTGAGCGTCACTTGTTGCGGTGTCGAATAATACCCGCGCTCGACGGAAAATTGCGGCGCGCCCACCCGGCCCAGCGACGGCTCGGTGGTGTTGGCGCCGCCGGGCGTGGCTTCGCGGAAATAGCGCAGGCCGACGTCGCTGCGCCGGCTGCCGGAGAGCTTGGGCGCGAGGTAGAACGTGTCATCCGCGGCCGTGACGTTCAGGCCGTGCAGCGCGAGCACGTTCCGGCCCGCCACCAGCGACGGGCGGAAGCTGGAGAGGCTGAGCCATTCGGGTTGCAGCGAGGCCAGCGTGGGCCGCGCGGTCGTGGCGGCGGCATCGAAGCCCGGCGCCGCAGGGGCGTGGCGGCGGGCGACTTCCACGCCGTTCAGGTAGGCCACGAAGCCGTCATTGTAGCCGAGGGCCAAATCCAGCGTGTCGAACACCGAGGGATCGGCGACGTCGAACGGCACGCGGACGTAGGCCGAGGCATTCACATTCCGCATCGGCCCGGAGAGGTCGGTCTGCACCAGCGAGCCTGTGCCCGTGCCGCCGCCGCCGGGCGAGGTCAGGATGGCCAGCCCGCCGTTGGCGGTGTCGCCGATGAGGCGGAACAGGCTCGCGGAAAAACTGGTGTGCGATCCCGCGGCGGCGGAGAGTTCCACTTCATCGCCGCCGCCTTGCTCGTAGAAGGTCAACTCCAGCGCGTAGGCGCCGGCCGCCAAGGTGCGGGTGCCGAAAGTATCGGCCGGCCCGCGCGGATCGGGGTGTTGCATCACCACCTGGCCATTGAGGCGCAGACGGAAACCGTCGTCGGAATTCACATGGAAGGTCCACACGCCCGAGGTCGGGATGATGAGCGTGCCGGTGGCGCGCAGGGCGTAATCCGACTGGTCGCCGCCGTGCAGGGTCGGCATCCCGTTGTCAAAACGCGCGTCGTCGCCGCCGCCGACGAAATTCACCACCGGCCGGATGGCGGTCAGGTGGTCGAGGGCGTTGACGCCGTTGAGCACGCTCTCCGCGGTATCAATGTGCCCGATGGTGGCGGAGCTGCGGCGTTCTTCGATGAAGAACCCCGGCATCAGCATCCCGAAGCCCACCGCCGTCGCGCCGGTGGTCCAGCCCGCGCCTGGAGTGAAGTCCCGCGCGGTCCACGTCGTGCCCAGCGCGTCGTCGGAGGGCACGAGGATTTCGGCCGCCGCGCCGAGGTCGAAGAGAGACGTGCCTTCAAAAACCGGGCCGTAGGATTCATCGTCCTCCAGGGCCGGGAAGGCGGGGGCGAATTCGCTGACCCGCGTCTGCCCGTCGGGCGCGACCAAGGCCAGGTATTCACCGTCGGCGCTCAGCGCGAAATTCGTATGCAACCGCGCGGGGTCGGCCGTGCGGTTTTTGCTGGAGGCCCACACCAGCAGGAACCCGCCCGAAGGCAGCGTCACCCCGGCGGGAAATGTCCACTTCGTCGGCTGGTTGGCATTGTCCGTCAGGTGCCAGCCGCTCAGATCGACCGGCGCGGGGTCCGGATTGTAAATCTCCAGCCAGTCGGAAAAGTCGCCATCCTCGTCCGCGAGGGTCGCGGTGTTGGCGGACATGAGTTCGGAGATCAGCGGCGCGGCCACCGCGGAAAGGCCGCCCGCCCCCAGCCAACCGGCTGCCAAGGCGGAAAAGAAGCAACGGGATAATTTCACAGGGGTAATCAGAAAGTGGTGTCGGGAAAAGGAGGAGCCGGGCGGCGGATTAAGGTAAGTATAAACAAAAATGTCACCAAAAACCTTGGGCAATTTTGAAAAAATCCCTCGCAAACCACCCGCTTCGTTCGTTTGGTAATGCCGTCGGATTCCCGATCCTGCTTCGGCCTCCCCCCTGAACCACCCCCCATCCCCGCTGTCGAAAAACCAATTCTTCGTAACTGGACTTTGACGGAAGCGTCACGTAGTCTCACCGAGAATCGGTTTTTCTTCCCATGCCCCGATAATGATCGTTTCCGAAGTCCTGACGCCATCGAATCCCTTGGCCAAAAGCAAGCAAAGCCCCGCGACGCTTGACTCCATGGCTGGTTCGTCGGTGCCAGAGGCGGGGAAAAACGGAGCGCCGGCCGCGCCCCCCACGCCCATGGAGCGCCTGGGCCCCACCGGGACCGGTCCCAGCCGTAAAGGCGCGAAAGACCTCATCATCGAGCGGTTCGAGCAGAAATTTGTGCTGCACCCGCGCCTCATCGCTCCCGTGCGGGAATTCATCCGGCCGTTCTGCATCCCCGATCCCAACGGGCGCGGGGAGATTCCGGAATACATCGTCACCACCCTGCAACTGGACACCCCGATGATGGACCTCGCGCTCGCCAAGGAGCGCAAGGCGTTCACCCGCTTCAAGCTCCGCATCCGCACCTATGGCGTGGACGCCCCGCCCAAGGCGCCGATTTTCCTGGAGATCAAACGCAAGGTCGGCGCCGTCATCATCAAGAGCCGAGCCAAGATGACACGCGCCACCTATCATGAGCGCAGCGTGACCCATCCCGAAACGGCCACGATGCTCAAGAGCCCGAAGGACAACGCGGTGCAGTTGGAATTCTGCCGTATCGTCAACGAAATCAGCGCCCGGCCGAAGATGCTTATCCGCTACATCCGCGAGAGCTACTTCGGCGCCAATGATGATTACGCCCGCGTGACCTTCGACCGCCGCGTCAGCTACCGGCCGACGCGGAGTTGGCTGCTGCCCGGCCCGGAAGTGGCGGAGTGGAAATATTGGCGGCCGATGGACGTGCAGGAGGCCTTCCGGCGCAACTACGCCGGCTATATTTTCGAGCTTAAATCGATGCGCGACACCCCGACGTGGATGCTCGAGACCATCGAGCGGTTCAACCTCACCAATACCGGGTTCTGCAAATACGCGACCGCCTGGCGGCTGGAGTCGCTGATGCGCGGCTTCGAATACACTCTGGAAGGGCAGAATACGACCAATGGTTGACATCCCGGCTCCTTCAGGTCTTTACTGGCCGCTTTTTCCGGCACCCCGCCGGGGAATTTCCGTTGTTTTGACAGACCACCTCAACCCTGACCGATGAATCCGCAGCAGATCGTAGATCCCCTTTTTGACGCCCTCGGCTCGACTCGGACGCTCGATCCGATGGAGGCTTTCTATTCCCTCTGCGTTTCCTTCGTGCTCGGCATGGTGCTGGCCAATGTCTATCGCTGGACCCACCAGGGCTTCTCCTACGCGCGGACCTTCCTCCACACCCTCGTCCTGGCCACGATCTGTATTTGCATCATGATCATGGCCATCGGCAACAACATGGCCCGAGGCCTCGGCATCCTCGGCGCGATGGCCTTCGTGCGCTTCCGCACCCCGATCCGCGACCCTCGCGACATCATCTTTCTCTTCGCCGCCCTGGCCGTCGGCATTTCCGCGGGCGCCCAGGTCTTCATGATCGCCATTCTCGGCACGCTCTTTTTCTGCTTCGCGGCCATTTACCTCGCCTGGTCGCCCTTCGCCAGCCGGCGCGAGTTCGAGGGCCTGCTGCGCTTCATGCTGCCGGCCGGCGGCAAGGGCATCGAGCGGCTCAACGAGATCGCCAGCCAATATTGCTCCACCTGCGAAATGGTCGCCATGCGCGAGGCCATCCAGGGCGAAGTCCTCGAATATTCCTACCAGGTGCGCCTGCTCGATCCCTCCTACAAGGTCGATCTCGTCGATGGCGTGGCGAAAATCCCCAACATCTCCGAAGTCAGCCTCATCATGCAACGCACCACGGTGGAAATTTGATCCCGTCGCCGCTTTGATCCATCACCATTTGCAACCACGTCCCGCACCACTGGCATGAGCGAATTTCATCCCAATCGTGTCCGCCCCCCGCGCCCGCGCTTCACCCTGCGGCGGCTCATCAACTATTGGCCGCTGCTGGTCTGGATCGCCATCCTCGCCCTCACGTTCTGGGCCTACAACAAGGGGGTGGAATTCAAGCGCATCAACGGCCTCGTCGATCCCATCCAGGAAGCCATCAAGCCGGATGAAGACGGACGGCTCCGCGAGATCTTCGTCAAGCGCGGCCAGGAGGTGAAGGTCGGCGACGTGGTCGCCCGCATGGACACCACCGTGCTTGAGCAGCAGATTGTCAAACTCGAGGCCGGCATTGTTTCGGATTTGGAGGACCGGCTGCTCTCGGCGCAGTTCGATCTCAGCCGGCTGAAATCGGTGCGGCGGGATCTGTTCCGCGACCAGAAGTCCGACGTGGGGGAGCTGAACGGATTGGGCGCGCTGCTCAAGGCCATCGACGACATCGTCAAAGCCCGTGGCAACACAGTGGCGGACAATGCCGCCTTCGCCGAAGCCCGCGCCCGGCTGGTGGGCGATGTGGGCGCGTTGCAAGGCCGGACCGGTGTTTACGACACCCAACTGGCCGAACTGGACGGGGAAATCGCCGTCTTGGAAAAAGGTGTCGAACGCCTCAAGGCCGGGTTGGAGGACGATCCCGAAAAGTTGGCCGCCGCCAACGGCGATCTCGCCGAATTGCAGGAGTTGCGCGTCTTGCGCGACCGCTGCACGCTCACCGCCAGCCAGGATGGCGTCGTGGACCGCATCGAGAAGGAAGTGGGCGAGTTCATCCTCAAAGGCGAAACCATCCTCCGCATCGTCGCCACCCCGGAAATCGTCCGCGCCATCCTGCCGCAGGATCAATTGCATCAGGTCAAGCTCGACCAAGCCGTCTGGGTCTCCTCCACCGCGGACAAATACCATTACTACGAGAGCAAAATCATCAGCCTCTCGCCGCGGGTCAGCAACATCCCGGATAGCAGCAGCCCGCTGCCCAACCGGGTGGTGCATGGTCAGGAAGTGATCGTCGAATTCCCGGTCGTCTCCGGCTTCCGCCCCGGACAGACGGTTTTCGTCCACTTTGAAGAACCGGGCAAAATGCCCCTCATCACCAAGATTTTCGGCTCCGGCACCCCGGCTCCCTAGCCCCGCCGTCACAGATGAAATCCGCCGATCTCATGAGAGCCTTCCGCCCCTCCGGCTTGCGACGTTCCGCGACGGCCGTGCTCGCGCTCGGTTTCGTCTGCGGATTGATGCCGCCGGTTCACGCCGCGCCGAAGAAAAAAAACGCCCCCGCCCCCGCCACCACGCAGCCGGTGGAAGCTCCCGCCCCGCCGAAAAAGAAGCGCACCTTGTTCGGCAAGGATTCAATTTTCAAAGGACTCAACAAGAAGGAAGATCCGGCGGACCCCGGAGTTCCCGCGACGGAGAAGACGAAGGAAGCGCCGGCGAAGGCGTTGCCCCCTCCGCCCGCGCCGGCGTCCGCAGCTCCCAAAAAACCCGCGTCCACCGGGCCGGCCGTCAAATATCCTTCCGCCGAATTCCTCGCCATCATCAATGGCACGGGACCGCTCTTCCGCAGCGACCTGCAGCAACTCGCCATCCAGGCCAACCCCGACTTCTGGCGCTTCCGCTCCGAGGCCGCGATGGCCGCCGCCGCGGAAGAAGCGGCCTGGGATTGGCCCGATCCCGAGCTGCGTCTCGGTTTCACCAAGGAATTCGAGACCGATCTTCGCCGTCCCTACACGGAAAGCCGTTCCATCACCGAGTATGAAAGCGGTGATTATTTCAATTCGTCGCAAGAGAATTACTACCGTAGTTTTACCGACGAAAATGGTTTTCCCGCCGGAACACCCGGCACCCAGACGCAAACCCAGCGTGTCACCGAAAACCGCGCCATCCGGCGGGAGGAAGTCGTGAGGGTGAAGCCGGGCAAGTATCAGGATATCATCGAGACGAAGATCTACGAAACCGAAGTGCGGAAGGAGAAGAACAAGGAATCACAAAAGAACCGGGAAGGAATCATCACCGAAACGCAGGACGGCACCACCAACGACACGTCCAAACGCCGCCTCGTCGGCACCCGCCGCGAAGTGCGCAATCACGTCAACGACGCCTATCCCGACGAGCAATATGAGGTGACGCTCCGCTTCAATGTTCCCAATCCTTGGGAAATGAAAGCCAAGGCCGCCCGCGCGCGCGCCGAGCGCGACCTTTCCGAAGACCGGATGCGGCTGGAAATGCGCGATGTCATTTTCGACGTCGGCCGCCGCTACGATGAATTGCAGTTCCAGCACGCCTGGCACCGTCAGAATGAGCGGCTGGTCGATCTGCAGCTCGCAAGTCTGGTGGAAACGGAGCGGTTGCACGAAAAAAGCAAAACCGTCCCGCCCAAGGATCCGCTGACCACCCCGCCTGCCGCCGACCCGCTGACCGGCCCATCGTCCGATCTGCTCACGCCGCCGGACCTCGCCGATCTCGCCTTGGCCAGCGCCAGCAACAATTTATTCGATTTCAACGCCCTGCCGAGGGCTCGTCTGGAAGTCATCAAGGCCCGCGAGGAAGTGTTCGATTCCCGCAAGCGCGTGCTGGAAGCCACCGAGCAACTGTGCCTGCTCAGCGGCGTCAATGATCCTTCCCGCATCGTCTTCACCAACATCCTCCGCATTCGCGAGCTGGACCCCGCCAAGCTCGATTACGACACCTTGGTCGAGATCGCCCGCTCCAACCGCGCCGATCTCAAGGAGATGGATTCGCGCGCCAATCTCGCCAGAGCCCGCTCCCAGGAGGTGAAGTCGAGCCGCGTCCCGTGGCTCAATGACGTCCGTTTCGGCTGGGCCCGCACCCATTCCGATGGCTATCGCGACCAGGATGAGTTGTCCGTCCTGGTGACGATGAGCCTCCCGTTTTTCTCCTGGTTCTACAACAAGGAGCACAAGCAATGGGATGAGGGCGTCGTCCGGTTCCAGGAAGCGCGCGACTTCCTCGCCCGCAGCGTGGACGGCCAGGTGGCCTTCGCCCTCAACAGCCTGCGCGAGTCCGCCCGCGAACTCGACCGGCGTTCCGTGTTTGAAAAAGAGTCGCTGGAAGCCTTGGCCAAGAACGAGGCCGAAGCCGATTCCTTCGGCGACAACGCCGAGCGCATCCGGCTCGACGCGCGGGAACTCCGCATCAAGCTCGACCGCAGCCGCCTGCAAACCATCTACCTCTACAACCAGGCCGTGACCCGTCTGGAACTCGCCCTCGGCATGACGCTGGAGGAATTGTTCGACGTGCGGAAATAACGCGCGGCCGCGCTTGACGCGCCTGCCCGGCCGCCGCCATCATCCGGCGATGAGCGAGGCGGCCATTGATCTGCAAAGCGTTTCCAAGACTTACCGCGGACGCGTCCGGGCTTTGGACGACGTCACCATGCAGGTGCGGCGCGGCGAGATTTTCGGGCTGCTCGGCCCCAATGGCGCGGGCAAGAGCACGCTGGTGAAGATACTCCTTACCATCGTGCGCCCCACCCAGGCCGCCGGCGCCCTGCTCGGCCGGCCGCTCGGGCACCGGCCCACGCTGGCCAAGGTCGGGTATCTGCCGGAGCAGGCGAAATTTCCCGACTACCTCACCGGCTTGCAGGTGCTGGATTTCATCGGCGGCCTGCACCGCGTGCCGCGGGCGGCGCGCCGGTCGCGCGGCCGGGAGCTGCTCGAACTCGTCGGCCTGCCCGAGGTCGGCCACCGCCCGCTGCGCACCTACAGCAAGGGGATGAAGCAGCGCCTCGGCCTCGCCCAGGCTCTCATCAACGAACCGGAGCTGCTCTTTCTCGACGAGCCCACCGACGGCCTCGACCCCGTGGGTCGCCGCGATGTGGCCAACGTCATGCGCCGCTTGCGCGAGCGCGGCATGACCGTCTTTCTCAACAGCCACCTCCTGGGCGAAGCCGAGCAGCTCTGCGACCGCGTCGCCATCCTCGCCAAGGGGAAGGTCGTGCGCCAGGGGACTGTCGCCGAACTCACGCAATCCGGCCAGCGTTACGAACTCCGCGTCGAAGGCCCGTTGCCCGACCGGGCCGACCTCCGCGACGTGATCGCCTCGCTCGATGGCAAACCCATCTACGATCCGGCCACCCGCGCCACGCGCATCACGCTGGAAACAGAGCGTCCGAAATTCCTCCAACCCCTCATCGACGCCCTCCGCCGTCACGGCCTCACCATCCACTCCATCGTCCCGCAGCGCCAGTCGTTGGAGGATTACTTCATTGGCGTCGTCACCCCCGAAACCAATGCCCCGCCCGTGTTGCCGGGATAGGGATCGGCAGTTTTCGGTTTTCATCCTCGGAACGCCGGCGCGCTGGAGTGAGGAACGGGGAGTAACCGATGATGCGGCCATTCTGGCCGCGCCTCGGGCCGATGGCAAAGCCATCGCAACCACAGCAGCCGGGGGTTGAGCGGAGCGATACCCCCGGTCCTCTTCGTCTTCATGTTTCGATCCCGGAGGGATCGCAGCACGCTTTCCCCGCAGAAAGGAAGAACCACCCAGCCCGTCTCTCTGGCTACGATCCCTTCAGGATCGAATCCTTTTTCCATCGCTGATCCGGGGGTATCGCTCCGCTCAACCCCCGGCTGCTGTGGCTGGCATGGCTTCGCCATGACCCCAACCCAAGCGTGTTCGTCGGGAGAGCCGAAGCGAAGCGAGGACCGTCGAAGGCAACCCCATGCCACAAGACGGCATGGCTCACTCAACTCAGGCGCGTGAGTCGGGAGCCAGAAATCACGGGGGGCGCCACCGGATGACGGACGATTAAGGGTTTCCCTAGGCGTGATCTTGTGGCATCTTAGGTTCCTTGTTCCGCCCGCTACCGCCACACCCACGACCTTGCCTTGCGCTATGAAAACCCTGCTCACCTTGTTATCCAGTTGCCTTCTGGTCCTGGCCTGCGCCGCCGAAGAAGGGCTGCGCGACCTCAAGATCGGCGATCCCGCGCCCGATTTCGCCCTCATCGGCATCGACGATAAAACCCACCGGCTCGCCGACTTTAATGACGGCAAGCTGCTCCTGATCGCCTTCACGTCCAACCACTGCCCGACCTCGCACGGCGCCGAGACCCGGCTGCTGAAGCTGCTGGAGGACACCAAGGACAAACTGACTTTCGTCGCCATCAATCCCAACCATCCCGAAGGGCTGAGCGTGGATGAACTCGGATTCTCCAAATACGATGACAGCTTCGAGGACATGAAGCGCTACGCGGCGGACCGCGGCTTCACCTTTCCGTATCTCTACGACGGCGAAACGCAGGAGGTCGCCAAAGCCTACGGCTGCCTGGCCACGCCGCACATCTTCCTCTTCGATGCCGAGCGCAAACTCCGCTACAAGGGCCGCTTCGACAATTCCATCTACGAAGACCCCGCTACGGTGAAGTCGCCCGATACGCGCTTGGCGGTCGAAGCCCTGCTCGCCGGTCAGCCCGTGCCGGTGGAGATCACCCAGCCGCTCGGTTGCTCCACCAAATGGCGCAGCAAGAAAACCGCCGTCGCGAAAAAAATGACCGCGTGGGACAAAGCGCCTGTCGAGCTGGCCACCATCGACGCCGCGGGCGTCACCAAGCTGCGCGAGAACGGCTCCGGCAATTTCCGGCTCTTCAACGTGTGGGCCACGTGGTGCGCGCCGTGTGTCGCCGAGTTTCCCGATCTCATCACCACCTCGCGCCGGTTCGACATGCGCGACTTCGAATTCATCACGTTCAGCGCCGATGCGGAAAAAGATGCCGGCAAAGCCAAGGCCTTTCTCGAAAAACAAGGCGCGGGCCTCACGCCCTCGCGGCTCAAGTCTATCCAGGCCGCCGGCCGCAGCACCAACCACTATCGCTTCCAGGGCGACGCCATGGATGAGTTGATGAAAGCGCTCGACCCCGAATGGCCCGGCGGCATTCCCCACACCGTCTTCGTCGATCCTGACGGAAAAATCCTCTGGCGGCACAGCGGCCAGGTCGATCCCGACAAGCTCCTCGACGCCATCCTCGGCGCGATGGGCACGGTTTACCGGCCGTGAGGCTTTAACGCGAATCAGGGCTTCGCGAAGTTTCGCGCCCTCGGGATTTGCCGGAGGGAACGCCTGGCATTGATCCGGCGCGCGGATATCGGCAAGACAGAACCGCCGATTCAGACCAACCGATATTTTGAGCGCCTCCGCTTTTTCTGTTCTCGATCCCTCCGTGTCATTGCGCCACCCGTCCCTCCGCCGGGCCGGGTGGAGGCTGGCGGGTTGTTGCCTCCGCCTCGCGTTGTGGGGATGCCTGGCCCTCCCGGCCGCGGCCCAGCAGGGCGACCGCAAGGACCACGCCAACATGGCCCCGGTGGTGCCGGAGGCATTGATCCCGCCCGCGCCGGTCTTGCCGGTGCCGGATGCGCTGGCCGCGTTCCAGATGGCCGAGGGCTTCGTCATCGAAGCCGTGGCCGCGGAGCCGTTGGTCTTCGCGCCGGTGGCGCTGGATTTCGATCCCGCCGGCCGCTGGTGGGTGTGCGAGATGACCGGGTTCATGCCGGATCTCGACGGGGCGGGGGAGAGCGAGCCGCAAGGCCGGATCGTCGTGCTGGAGGACACGGATCGCGACGGCGTGATGGACGCGCGCACGGTGTTTCTGGAAAAACTGCTGCTGCCCCGCGCGGTGGCGGTCTTTCCCGATGGCGTGCTCTTCACCGATGAAAAGGAATTGCGCTGGGTCGGTCGCGATGGGTTGCGCGCGATGGGCGAGCCGGCGGTGGTGGTGTCGGGATGGATCGAGGCCGGCAATGTCGAGCACAAATCGAACGGCCTGCTGCGTGGCCTGGATAATTGGCTCTACAACGCGAAATCCGGCAAGCGTCTTCGCCGCACGATGGACGGGTGGACGGTCGAAGCCACGTCGTTCCGCGGCCAATGGGGGCTGTCGCGCGACGACGAGGGGCGGCTGTATCATAACAACAATTCGACGTTGCTCTTCGCGGACCGTTTCGCGCCCGACCTCCTGCACGGCAATCCCGGCGTGAGGATCAAGCGCGCGGAATTCGCGCAGGTCGGCTCCAACCGCGTGTGGCCGGTTCGCGTCACGCCGGGAGTCAATCGCGCCTACATGGCGAAACGGAACGGGTATCCCAACGACGAACTCGATCCCGTTACCCACAAGCTCATCAACGCCACCGCCGCCTGCGGGCCGCTGGTGTATCGCGGGAGCAATTTTCCACCGGAATGGCACGGCCGCGCGCTGGTGTGCGAGTCGTCGGTCAATCTCGTGAAGGCCGTGGACCTCGATGGCGGCCGGCATCCTTACGGCCAGGGAGAGTGGCTCGCTTCGACCGACGAGCGGTTCCGGCCCGTGAATCTCTACAACGCGCCCGACGGCTCGGTGCTGGTGCTCGACATGTATCACGGCGTCATCCAGCACAAGACTTACATCACCTCGTATCTGCGGGAGCAATATGCGAGCCGCGGGTTGGATCGCCCTGCTTCCGGGCACGGACGGATTTACCGCGTGCGGCACGCATCGGGCCGGCTGGAGTCGCCGGTGGATTTCACCACCGCCGACCTCGCGGCGCTCGTGCGGGCGCTCGATCATTCCAATGGCTGGCATCGCGACATGGCGCAGCGCGTGCTCGTCGAGCGCGGCGGTCCCGCGGCCGTGCCGTTGCTGGAGGAAGCCGCCGGCTGCCGGCCGGTCACGCGCGGCGCGGTGAATGCCTTGTGGACGCTTGAAGGGCTGGGCCAACTCTCCGCCCACGTCGTGGGCACGCTGCTGGACCACGCGCGCCAAACGGAAAACGTGTCCGCGTTGCGCCAGGCCCTGTGGGCTTCCACGCGGCTGGACGCGGCGCAACGACCCGCGCTCGCCGCGTCGTGGCTCGACCTCGCGCCGGGCGACGAAACGACCGCGGTGTATCTGGCTCGCGCGTTCGGCCCCTTCGGCACGCGCGAGGCCTTTCTCAAGCTCGCCGACCTGCTCGCGGCCTATCCGGACTCGGTCAATGTGAAGGCCGCCGCGTTCTCGGGGCTGGCCGGGCACGAGGCCGCCTTTCAGCAGGAAGCCGGCGACCGCGTGCAGGACGCGGAATTCGCCTCTTGGTTGAAGGACAAACTTTCCGGCCGCGCGGCCGCGGCGGGACCGTCGCTGCCTCGCGCGCATCGTGAATCTTTCCAACGCGGCAAGGCGCTCTACAACGGCGAAGCCGCCTGTTTTGGCTGCCACGGCCTGGATGGCGCGGGCGTGGCCAATCTCGGTCCGCCGCTCGACGCCTCGGAGTATGTCACCGGCGATCCCGTGGTGTTGGCGAAAATTCTCCTCCATGGCATGAGCGGGCCGATCACCGTCGCGGGACAGCGCTACACGCCGCTTACGGACATGCCGGGGCTGTCGCTCAATCCCGATCTGACCGATGCGAAGCTGGCCGACATCGCCACTTACATTCGCCGCGAATGGTCTAACCAAGCGTCGGCGGTGCCCGCAGACATCTTCACGAAAACGCGCGCCGCCACCCAGGACCGCGCCGGCCGTCCCTATCGCGCCGAGGACCTGTCGCCGGCGGCGACCACGCCGTGAGCCGGCCGCGGTTGCATTCAACCACCCCGGCGTGAGAGTGGCCCATGCCTTCCCCCATCGTCGTGCAGGAGCGCCAGGGCTTGTATGTGCCCGAGTTCGATCTGTGGATGGACTCGCGCCGCCGCCGCGCGCGGGGGTTCGTGTCTCATGCGCATGGCGATCATTTCGCGCGGCATGGATGGACCCTGTGCAGCCCGGAGACGCGCCGGCTCATCGAAGTCCGCTACGGCCCCGGCGCGTTGAAGGAAGTCGTCACGCCCGCGTGGGGTGAACCGATGGAGTGGGGGCAAGCCACGCTGCGCCTGTGGCCCGCCGGTCACATCCTCGGCTCCGCGATGTTGCAGATCACACGGCGGGCCGATGGGGCGAGCCTGCTTTACACCGGAGATTTCAAATTGCGTCAGGGGTTTTCCTGTGAGCGCGCCGAGTTGGTCGAGGCGGACACGCTGGTGATGGAGACGACCTTCGGGCGACCGCGGTTTTGCTTTCCGCCCGCGGCCCAGGTCCGGGAGGAGCTTCTCACTTTCGTGCGGGAAACCTTGGCGGCCGGCGGCGTGCCGGTGTTGCTGGGGTATGCGCTGGGCAAGGCGCAGGAAATCCTCGCCGCGCTCGCGGGAGCGGATGTGCCGGTCATGCTGCACGACCACGTCGCGCGGCTCGCCGCCGTGTATGAGGAATGCCGCCCGCCGGTCACCGCGTGGAAACCTTTCGTCGCGGCGGAGGCCGCCGGCCACGCGCTCATTTTTCCGCCGCCGGCCGCGCGGCACGAGGCGCTCCGCGGCGTGCCCGGCGTGCGCGCCGCGATGCTCAGCGGCTGGGCGCTGACCTCGGGCGCGAAACATCGTTTTCAAGTGGACGAGGTCTTCCCGCTCAGCGATCACGCGGATTACCCCGAACTGCTGGAATGCGTCGAGCGGGTGAAGCCGCGCGTCGTTTACACCGTGCATGGCTACACATCCGACTTCGCGCGCGATCTGCGGGCGCGCGGGTGGGAGGCGTGGTCGCTCTCCGGCGAGAATCAGTTGGAGTTGCCGCTGTCGCTGCCCGTTCCGTAACATCACACCCGCACCAGCGCGCCGGCGGTGTTTTTCAACGGATCGTCGGTCTGGAGGTGGGTGAGGCCGATGGCGAGGGCGTCGGCGGCGTCGGCGGGCGGGGTTTCCCGCAGCCCGAGCAGCGCGCGGATCATGAAGGCGACCTGCTCTTTCTGCGCCGCGCCCCGGCCCACCACGGCCTGCTTCACCCGGCGCGGGGCGTATTCGTAGATTTCCAGATCGTGCTCCGCCGCCGCCAGCAAGGCCGCGCCGCGCGCCGCGCCGAGCGTGATCGCCGTCTTGAAGCTCTGCACGTAGATGATGCCTTCCACCGCGCATACTTGCGGCCGGTGGTCGCGGATGAGCCGGTGCAATTCCTCACGGATGGCGACCAGGCATTGCGACTGCCGCCGCACCTGGGGATTGTGGATTACCCCCCAGGCCAGCGCGCGCGTTTCCCGGCCGAGCCGTTCGAGCACGGCATAACCGGTGTTGCGCAGGGCGGGATCGATGGCCAGCACTCTCATTCGGCGCGCACGGTGCGGCGCGTGACGGGAAAGGGAAGGGGAAACCGCGCGCGAGCCGCGATTTTCACCGCGGAACATCAGGCAAGCGGCGGTTGACGAACGCGCCCGCGGCAGTGATCTCACGGGATGTTTCCCACTCATGACGACGCGCTGGGCCGCCGCTTGCGCCGGTTGGGGATCGACGCGGAGGACTTGGAAGAGACCTTCGTGCGCGGCACGGGGCCCGGCGGGCAGAAGATCAACAAGACGGCGTCCACGGTGCGGCTGGCGCATCGGCCCAGCGGTGTGGAGGTCCGTTGCCAGGAAGAGCGCTCGCAAGCCGCCAACCGCCGGCTCGCGTTGGAGCGGCTCTGCGACATCCTGGAAGCGAGGCAGCGCGAAGCCGCCGCCGCACAGCAACAAGCCCGCGAAAAAGAACGCCGCCGCCAACGCCCGCGCCCCGCCGGCGTGAAGCGCCGGATGCTCGAGTCGAAGCGGCACCGCAGCCGCCTGAAGGCGACGCGGCGGCCGGGGCGGGAGGAGTAGGCTGCTGCCTGATGGACGGCATGGACCTAGTTGACTCAGTTGACCCAAGTGACGAAAGCCGTCAAGGCGGTCAATACCGTCAATCTCGTCCACCTACCCCCAAACACACCACGCCTCCACCGCATCCCGCGAGCCATCCCGCAACCACCCATCGAGCTGGGCCGGCTCTTTGAGCTGCTGGCCTCTCGTGCGCGGCACTTCGACATAGGCGCACGGAAGTTCGGGCAGCGCGCTCATGTCGCCCCAGATCCGCTCGAACTGCGCCACCGGAAACACATCCTCCTGGCCGTGACCCCAGCGTTTCTTCACCTCTTTGAGCGTGACATACGTTGGCAGGCGACGGGAAAAATCGCGCACGGCGGCGGCGGTTTTCGCGGCATCGGCCACGTCGGCCCGCTCCAGCCCGAAGGCCGCCAGCAGCGGGTCGATCTCGATCCAGCACGTGGCGGAGTTGTAATAGCCGAGGCGGAATTCGTCATCCTCGCGGGGAAAGGCGAGGCCTTCGACCAGCCGCAGCCGGTCATTGACGCGGGCCAATCCGCCACCGCGGTCTTCGAGGCGGCGCGGCACGACTTCAAAGCTCAGCGCCGCGCCGGTCTCCCGGTGCCGACCGAGCAGCGCGGCATCGGCTTGCGCGCCGACGGTGTCGATATTGTGCAGGAGCAGCGTGCGGAGTTGCGGCCGCCGCTCCAGCATCGTGGCGAGCGTGCCGTTGAGCAACAAATTGGGCACCTCATACCAATGGCCCACCGGGTGCAGGCATTGTAGCGGTTGGTTGTCGCGATAGTCCGCGCCTTCGCCAGCCGCGGCGGCCCAGTGCAGCAAGGCTTGGCGCGCGCTGGCGCGGACTTTTTCCTGCCGCTCGTCCAAGCGTTGCTGCGCGACTTCCTCCCACTGGAAGCGCAGGTCGCGCTGCATGGGAATGAGCCGCAGCCCGATGCTGCGGCCGCGAGAAAGAAAGACCGTGTCGTCCAGGCCATACCACGCCTCGGCCTCCAGCCGGCGGCGGATCGGCTCGTGCGTAAGGTAGCTCGTGGTGAGGACGTGGAACGGCATCGTCCCGGTCTCGCGACCGACGCGCCGGGTTTTCGCGAGATGCAATTCGATGAACGACCGATGGCGGCCGCCGAATTTGCAGAACGGATGCAGCGCCTTGACCACCCCCGCGCCGCCGGTCCAGCGGCTGGCCGCGCCGGCCGCGAGCGTGACCACGGCGACTTCCCCGGCGGCGAGCGCCGCGTGGCCGGCGCGGCGATGCGCGTCGGTCAGGCCGGTGGCGGCGGGGAAGACGTCGCCGGGCCGGACGTTTTCGATGCGGGTGTCGGACGGCAGGCGGTTGCGGGCGAGGCCGATGTGCCCGGCGCGCAGGTCGGCGCGGATGCGTTCGTGCGCCAGCGGGTCGAAGCCGTTTTCCGCCAGCAGCGCGTCGAGCGTGGTGGACGAGCCATCTTCGGGTCGCGCCTGCGGCAACAAGGCATCGACCAAACCCGAGAGCGTGTTTTGGTAAACGCCACCGGCGCGCGCCTGCCGCGCGAAATGCTCCAGTTCGCGTTGCTGCGGAGCGGACAACGCGCGGGGATCGGCGCGCAGCAGCGCGGGCAGGGCCAACGCGTAATAGCCGGGAGGCATCAGCGCCGTCGCGCCGTCGAGGCGCGTCGCGCGGGTGCCGTCTTCGTTGATCGAGAAATCATAGACCACCGGATCCATCGCGAAGGGCAGGCCGGTTTCGAGTGCGCGTTTGTGGTTGCGCAGCACTTCGGCGACGCGTCGCGAGGCGGCGGCTTTTTTTTCCGGCGCGAACATGAAGCCCATGCCGCCGCCGGACATGCCGCCGAGCATCCAGAACCCCCAGAAGTCGCCGCCGAATTCCGCGCGTAATTGGTCGATGACCTGCTCGGTGAAAAATGTCGTCGCCCACGGGATGATGCGTTGGAGCGGGCCGAAGAAATGGCGCGTGGTCAGCTCGCCGAGCCGCCGGATGTCGCCGTCCTGCAAGGCGCCGAGGATCTGGTCGAACAAGGCGAGCGATTCCTGTCGCGCCTCCCACTCGGCGGCGGAGCGCAGCAGGTATTTCTCGCTGACCATCTCCAGAATGGGGCCGACATTCTGCGCCATGCCGCCATGCACGAGCACCAGCGAGCGCTCCAGCGCCTGGCGTTGCGCGGGGCCGACGAGATCGGAGCCGATGAGCGTGTGCTGCGGCAGCAACCGCCCGCGCGAGATGCCGAACTCGGGATCGTCCTCCGCGGCGGCGGTGCCTTCGATGACCTTGATGCCGGGCCAGACGCCGCCGCTGTCCTGCCAGCCGCCGCCGGACCCGCCGAGCCATTCGCCGAGGATGGCGCGCGCGGCCACCAGCCGGCGTTCGCTTTCCTCCAGCGGACCGGTGAGCGCGCGCGTTTGGCCGCTGGCCCTCATGCACAGCGCGATGAGCGAGCCGAGCAGGTTGGTGGACACCGCCAGCCGGCTGCCCTTGGGAATGCCGTTGACGCTGCTGACCAATTCCAGTCCGAGACCGGGACCGAGGAGTTTCTCCAGCACGTGATTCAGCCGCTCGCCCGACCCTTCCAAGGCCATCGGCACCAGGCCCGAGGCGATGACGGCGGCCTTGAGCAGGCCGAGATGATCGCGCGCGAAGTCGAAGATTTCATCCAACGCCGCCACTTCCGCGACCGCGTTGAGATCGACGCTGACGAGCCGCAGCACGGGCTTGTCGATCACGCGCAGCAACGCTTCGACCGGGGGGCGCGGTGTGTCGTCGCGGCCTTGGACCGCGAGATTGATCGACACGTTGAGCACGCGCGCGCCTTCCGGGTAATCCATCCCGAGAAAGAAAATGTCGCTCCACGCGCTGTGGGTGAGGTCCATGCGCACGGCGGTGCGCTCGTGGAGCACGGGATACACGCCGTCGCGCGGTTGGGTGAGTTCGGGGCGGAGGCGCAGCGGCACTTCCTCCGCGCACCCGCAGCGGAACATCCATTGGTTGCCACGCACCTGGCGCACGGAGGCGCGCACTTGGTCGGCGAGATTTTGCAACGCGAGCCGGTGGTAGGCATGGGCGAGCGCGGAGGCGAGCGCGTCGGTCAGGCCACGGGAGCGGGCGGCGTCGAGCAGGACTTCGACGGCTTCGCCGAAGCGGCGCTCCAGCAAATGATGATGCGCCGTTGCGGGGATGAGGCCGGGGCTTTTCTCCGCGGCCGGCAGCAGCGGCGGCAGATGGAAGCGGTGGATCGCGTAAAGAAAAAAGCAGGCGCGGACGCGTTCGTAGAGATTGTCGGCGCGGCGGCGGAAGGCGTCGAGCGCGGCGGCTTCCTGGAGCAGGCCGTCGCGGTCCAGCCCGGCCACGGCGTGTTCGAGCGGCGTGTTCCGCAGCGCGGGATCGGCGGAGGTGATGAGATCGACCAACGGCATGGGAGGGAAGGCTTAGCGGCTGTGGGCGAGGAGTTCGACAAGACCGGCAAGCAGGTCGTCGCGGTAATCGCCGTCGAGCGCGACGGCCAGTTGCGCCATCAACACGCCGTGGCGCGGATCGAGATCGTAACGCCGGCCCGCCAGCGAGGCGGCGAGGTAGCGCGTGCGTTGCGCGGCTTCGTGCAGCGAGGAGGAGAGGTCCAGCATCTGCCCCGGCGCGAGCGCGGTGCGGCGTTTCTCCAGCAACTCCAGCACCAGCGGCGTCAGCACGTGCATGCCGAAAAACGTCAGGTAGTAACCGTGGCGCAGGCCGGGGATGAGCAGCGATTGCTCCGCTTCGGTCGGGCTCGGTTTTTCCAGGACCTGCCGCACTTCGTAAAGATGGCGGCGGGTGTCGTGCAGCGTGCCGCCGACGGCGCCGAAGGCCGCGAGCCGGCTCTCGTGCGTGGGCTGGACGGCGGAGAGGATTCCTTCGTGATCCGCCGCCAGCGCGACGAGCTGTTGCGCGCAGGTCTGGCCGTCCTGTTCGCTCACATAGACGTGGTCGCTGACCATGAGGAGGAACGGATTGTTTCCGATGAACTCTTTTGCGCACAAGATCGCGTGTCCGTAGCCGAGTGGCTCCGGTTGGGTGAGCAAGGTGATCTCGGCGGCGACATCGCGCGCCGCGTCGCGGTAGAGCGGCTCATCGCCGGGCCGCACCACCAGCGCGATGGCGTTGATGCCGGTGGAGACGATTTCGTCGAGCAACAGGCCGAGCACCTTGCGGGTGCGCCCGGCACGATCGACCATGGTCTGGAGCGGGAGAAACTGCTGTTTCCAATCGGCGGCGGTGATGACGGCGTGACGGGGCGTCATGAGTGGGGCATGGGGTGGTTTGACGAATCGGACCGATCCGTCGGATCAGCCGGACAGGCCGGAGCCGCGCTATTTCTTTTCGGGCGGCGGCAGGAAGGCCACGCCGCGCGCGACGTTGACCAAGGTGAAGAAGGAAGCGGCGGCCATGAGGCCGATGACCGTGCCGGCGTAGGGATTGCCTTGGCCAAAACGAGCCTTGGTTTGCATGAAAAACGCGATCAGGGCGAGAAAGGTGATGATCAGTCCGGCCCACAGGCCACAGCGCTTGCCTTTGGCGGCCAGGATCCCGGAGATAATGGCGATCCCGCCAATGATGGAGGCGGCGATCAGACCGGAGATCGCCGTTGTGTATAACGTGATTTTTTGCAGATGCGGATCATAGGCGATCAACGCGAGCCCCAGCAGGATCAGCACGATCCCGTAACCAATGAGCCATTTGGCGTAACGTGTCAGCATAAGCGGCCACCATGACCACGGGGCGCGCCGGGTCAAACGGGGGTTGTGGTGAGGGGCTTGCCGGGCCGCGTGTTCGCCCTTAGACCTGCCTTGTGGCCAAGCTCAACATCCCTCCGTCGTTCGCGGGGTTCGTCCTGTCCTGCCTCATCAAGGCGCTGGGGCGGACGCTGCGTTGGCGGATCGATGACCGGGCCGGTCTCCTTCAAGAGCCGATGCCGCGCGAACCGGTGATCTGGTTGTGCTGGCACAATCGCATCCTCTTCGCACCCGTGCTGCACCAGCACTGTTTTCCCCTCCAGCGCGGCGCGGCGCTGACCAGCGCGAGTCGCGACGGGGAAGTGCTGGCCGCCACCTGCGGTTACTTCGGGATCGAAGCGGCGCGGGGGTCCAGTTCGCGCCGAGGCGCGGCCGCGTTGCGCGAGAGCCTGCGTTATCTCAAGACCGGCCACGACCTGTGCATCACGCCGGATGGGCCGCGCGGGCCGCGTTACCATCTCGCGCCGGGCGTGGTGTTGCTGGCGCAGGTGTCGGGCGTGCCCGTGATGCCGGTGTATTTCCAGCCGGCCCGCGCCTGGCGTCTGAAATCGTGGGATGGCTTTGTGATTCCCAAGCCGTTTTCGAAAGTGGAGGTGGTGTTCCTGCCCCTGCGGGTGATCCCGCGCACCGACTCGCCGGAGGCCTTCGAGGCCGAGCGCGCCGCC
>CAZQUC010000003.1:0-1408 GCA_964596095.1 uncultured Enterobacteriaceae bacterium | reverse complement strand
CGCCTTCACACATTTGCGCGAGGGTTTCGGCGGCGCGTGTGGTTAAAGAAAAGTATGGCGCCCCACACCAGCCGCTTTCGCCTGCCATTCCTCCGCCGCTTCGCGCCGGTGATGGGCCTGCTTGTGCTCGCGACTTCGCTGGCCGCGCGCGTGATTGAATATGACCTCACCGTTTCCGAACAGACGGTCTCCCCGGCGGGGCGTCCTGTCCGTGGGCTGGTCATCAACGGCTCCAGCCCTGGTCCGGTGTTGCGCTTTCGCGAGGGTGACATGGCGCGCATTCGCGTCCACAACGCGTTGAAACGCGAGGAAACCTCCATCCACTGGCACGGGTTGCTGGTGCCGGTGGCGGAGGACGGCGTGCCGCATGTGACCACGCCGCCGATCATCGCGGGCGCTTCCCATACCTTCGAGTTTCCGCTGCGGCAGTCCGGCACGTATTGGTATCACAGCCACACGGGGTTGCAGGAGCAGGAGGGAGTCTATGGCGCGATCGTCATCGAGCCGAAGCACGGCCCGCAGCCGCGCGCGGATCGCGAGGCGGTCATCATGCTCGCCGATTGGACGAACGAGCCGGGGAATGAGGTGATGCGCACCTTGATGCGCATGAGCGGAGCCGAATGGTATGCCTTCCGCAAGGGCAACAAACAAACCTGGCTCGGCGCGGCGAGGGCCGGGGCTTTGAAAGACTGGGTCAAGCGCGAGTGGACGCGCCAGCCGGCGATGGACATTTCGGACGTGGCTTACGACGCCTTCCTCATGAACGGCCAACGCGCGCAGGAGTTGGGCGGGCGGCCCGGCGAAACCGTGCGCGTGCGGCTCATCAACGCGGCGGCCTCCACGTATTTTTACGTCGAATCCGCGACCGGTCCGCTGACCGTTGTCGCTGCCGATGGTCCGGCGGTGAAGCCGCTCAAGGTGCCGCGTCTTTTCATCGGCATGGCGGAGACTTACGATTTCCTGGTCACCATTCCGAAGAGCGGCCGCTGGGAACTCCGCGCCACTTCACAGGATGGCTCGGGGCACGTCTCCGCATGGTTGGGCGAAGGGGAGGCGCACGCCGCAGCCAGTCCGCCGGCACCCGAGCTTTACCGCATGGAAAGCGTGCTCGATCACGCCTTGGAGGAAATGGATGGCGGCACCGCGTTGTCGTCCGCCGCGCGGCCCGGCGCGCCGTATCGCGCCTTGCGCGCCGTGACGCCGACCGCTTTTTCCGACCGGTTGCCGCGCCGCAAACTGACGCTGCACCTGACCGGCGACATGGAGCGCTACGTGTGGTCGATCAATGGCAAGACGGCGCGCGAGGACGGCATCATCCCGGTGCAACGCGGCGAGGTGCTCCAGTTGGAACTCATCAACGACACGATGATGCACCACCCCATGCACCTGCACGGGCACTTCTTCCGCG
>CAZQUC010000002.1:41391-44079 GCA_964596095.1 uncultured Enterobacteriaceae bacterium | reverse complement strand
AGCCTCCGCACTCCAGACTGAGAACCATTGACACGCGGGGCGCCCGCCCGCTATTTTTTCCCATGCCTCGCGCCTGTTGCACCCTCCTGTGTTGCCTACTGGGCATCTTCTGCGCTCAGGCCAAGGAGCCCGCGCCATCCGCCTCCTGGGAGTTCGCCCCTTGGGTCGAGCCGGATTATCCGTTCCATTCCTCCGTGCTGGACGCGCGCCGGTTGGGCGAAGCTTTTCCCGCCGATAATCTCGTCCCGCGCGGTCTCATCCTCAACCTGGGTCATCGGCTCTGGGCTTGTTTTGATCCCGATCTCGTCCGGCTCGCCTGTCTGTGGCGCGGGGACGGCGTCAGCCCCACGGCCATGGCTCCCGGCACCTATCATCATTTTGGCTGGAAAACCCAACCGGGGCAGATGGATCTGCCCGCGCCGCTGGTCAGCCAGGCGTGGCAGGCCACGGGCCTTTACCCGCAATGGCAAGCGCTGCGACAGGTGGACGACCTTCCGGACTTCCGCGATCCACGCCCGCCTGCGCCCAGTGCGGAGGAAGCCGGCCGCGGCCCGGTCGATCCCGCCCTCGCCCGCTTCCAACGCCTGGAGATCACCGACGACGGCATCGTGATGCATTACGTCGCCGCCGGCGTCGGCATCACCGAATGGCTGCGCGCCGACCGAAACGGCCAGATCGTCGTCCGCCAGCTTGTCGTGGCACCTTCATCCCAACCACTGGCGCTGGCCACGGGCCGCTTGGGCGAGGCCATCACCCGGCGCGTTGTGGTCCCCGCCAAAGCATCGCCCGTGATCGCCAAGGACACGCATATGTTGCTGCCCCCAGCGACCGCGCCGCGAACCTTCGCCCTCGTGTATGCCACGGAGTTGGACGCCGCCGGGTCGGTCGAAATCCTTCCGCTTCCTGTTCCTGCCGGCCTGCGATGGCAAGACACGCCCGCCACCCGCGGCGTCTTGTCTTCATCGGGGGACGCCTTCGTCACGGACCACATTCCGTTGCCGCTGCCCAACCCGTGGCAACGCGACGTGCGGCTCGCGGACATCGGCTTCCTCAACGAAGAGGGCGAGGCCGCGGCGGTCACTTTTGACGGCGATGTCTGGATCATCTCCGGGCTGCGGGGCGACCTCGATGACATCCGCTGGAAACGCTTCACCTCCGGCCTCCACGAGCCGATGAGCCTCGTCGTGCGCGACGGCGTCATCCACGTCTTCGACCGCAACGGCATCTGGAAAATCCTCGACACCGACGGCAACGGCGAAGCCGACACCCATGAGCTTTTCTGCAACCTCTTCGCCCAAACCGCCGAAACCCGCGAGTTTCCCAACAGCATGAAACTCGCGCCGGACGGCGCCTTCATCATCGCCAAAGGCGGCCAGCAGGGAGCCACCCTCGGCAAGCATAACGGCAGCGTGCTCCGCGTCGCCCCGGACGGCCGATCCATCCAGAGGCTCGGCCATGGTTTCCGCCAGCCTTTTCTTGGCGTGCATCCCGAGACCGGCCTGGTCACCGCCAGCGACCAGCAGGGCGAATACGTGCCTTCGACACCGCTGCACATCGTCCGGGGCGATCAGTTCTACGGCCATCTCGCCACCATCCAACCCCGCGAGCAATATCCCGAACCCATCGCCGATCCGCTCACCTGGATTCCGCATCCGGTCAATCCCTCCGCCCTCAGCCAGGTCTGGCTCACCGGCGCCAGCATGGGGCCGCTCACGGGCGAATGCCTTCACCTCGGCTACCACCGCCCGGAGATCTTCCGTGTGCTCATCAACAACCGTTTTGCGAAAACCCAGGCCGCCGTCGTTCCGCTCAGCCGCGACTTCCGCTTTGCCCCGCTCAACGGCGCCGTCAATCCCGCCGACGGCCAGCTCTATCTTGCCGGCTTCCAGTCCTGGGGCACCACGGCGGAGGACATCAGCGGCCTGCATCGCTATCGTTACACGGGCCAGCCTCGTGTGCTGCTCAAAGAACTGACCCCCATGGACAAAGGCGTCCTGCTGCGTTTCAACGAAGCCCTCGACCCCGTCCTCGGCGCCGACCCCGCCCGTTACGCCCTCGAACGCTGGAACTACCAACGCACTTATAAATACGGCTCCCCTCACTTGAAGCTCGACGGCCGCCCGGGCCAGGAATGGCTCAGCCCCAGCAGCGCCTACCTGTCCGCGGACAAGAAGTCCGTGTTTGTCGGCGTGCCCGACATGCGGCCCGTCATGCAACTGCGCGTCGGCTGGAGCCTGAGAAGCGCGGACGGGCGGCCCGCCGAAAACAACGCCTACACCACGCCCCATGAACTCGCGGCATTTGATCCGGTCCAAGAGGGCTTCGGCAAGATCGATGTCGATCTCACCCCGCGTCGGGCCGTGGCGGTCACCGAAGACAAACCCACGCGGGAAGCCGGCCAACGCCTCGCGGAACTCTTCGGCTGCCTGGCTTGCCACAGCCTCGATGGCAGCGGCGACGGCAAGGTCGGCCCCAGTTGGAAAGGCCTCTACGGAAGCGAGCGCCTGTTGCAAGACGGGCAAACCCAGGTGACCGCGGATGACGCCTATCTCCACGAATCCATCGTCAATCCGTCCGCGAAGGTCGTCAAAGGCTTCGAAAAATTCGACGCCGGCATGCCCATCTATGCGGGCATCCTCAGCGAGGCGCAGATTCAATCCCTCATCCTCTACATCAAATCGCTCTGAC
>CAZQUC010000002.1:27471-41291 GCA_964596095.1 uncultured Enterobacteriaceae bacterium | reverse complement strand
GCTTACTCCGGCTTCACCCATTCGTCCCACCACGCGTCGATCTCCTTGGCCGTGGGTTCGCCGTCGGCGATGACAAAGCGATAGCGCACGGTGTAGGTCTCGCCGGGCTGGATCGACATGTCGCCGGCCTGCTGGGGCGCGTAGCAGAAAAACGGCTCGGAGGGATGGACACGGATCGGCTGCGGGGCGCGGAAGTTATCGGGATGCGACAGGATCGCGACGCCGGCGGTCGCGCCGTCCACGTCGCCGCCGAGCCAGCACCAGCGGACGCGCGAGGTGTTGGCTTTCACCCGGTCCGTCACGCCCTCGGAGGTGAGCAGCTTCAGGTTTCCCGATCCATCCCAGGCCGTGTTGCCGCGGAAGCCGAGCCCGCCGTAGTGATACGTCGGGAGCTGGAGCGGGGCGTTGCCGGCGCAGGTCTGCGTGGCCGTGAGATCGAGCGCCCAGGCGGGCCGGGAGGCGGTGGCCAGAATGTGCGCGCTGACGTTCCAGACTTCGTTCAACGCCGTGACGGGTGGCTGCGGGATCAAGTCCACATAGCGGTGCCGCGTCGTGAGTTCCGCCGCGCCGGCGTCGTCATTGCGGACGCCGTCGAGCGAGACGAATTCCACACGGCCGAGGCCTTGGCCCATGTTCCAGAAATCGGGCTCCCGCCCTTCGAAGACCGTCTTCGTCCACGCCATCCACATCCCGTGATGATGCACGTGATTGGCGGGATAGTCGTCGGTGATTTCGCGCCCGGAAAGCGTCCTCACGGAATGCAGGTAACCGCCGCGGCGGAAAATTTCCTTGATGTCCGGACGCGGCAGGTCGCCCGGCTCCGCTTGATAGCGGGCCAGCACGCGGTCGCCGGAGCGGAAAACGACTTGGCGGTCTTCGCGTTTCGCGATCACGGGTTCGGCGGAGGCAACGGAGGAGAGGCCCAGGGGCAGGAGCGCGAGTTGGGCCAGGAGGAGCGGCGTGCGGAGCGGTCGGATCATGGCGGATGGGGGCTGGTGGTTGAAAGATTGCCGGAGGCGGCGGGCAGCGCGACGACCGCGACCGTAGGTGTGGCGCCCCGAAGGGCAAGCGGCGAGCTTTTTGGAGTGCGCCGCTCCGCACCCAAGACCTGAGGGTCATTCCGCGGTTGCGGGAGGGCGAATTGTGCGTCTTTCTCGCGGGCGGATGGCGCGCGGCGGGTGATGGCCCGGTCCGCCCGCCGCTCCCTGAGCGCACCCGGTGGTCTTCTCCTCGCACATCTTCGTGTTTTATTTTCTCCCGCTGGTGCTGGCGGGATATTACCTGTTGCTGTGGCGGCAGGCCGGGCCGACGCCGCGCCACGCCTTTTTGACCGTGGCCGGGATGGTCTTTTATGGCTGGTGGAATCCGTGGTTCGTCCTCCTCATGCTCGGCACCACGGTGCTGGATTACAACCTGGGCCGCCTGATCGTCGGGGCGCGGGACAACCTGCGGCTGAAAAAATTCGCGGTGACCCTCTCGGTGGTTTCGAATCTCGGCGCGCTGGCGTTCTTCAAATACACGCCGCTCGGCCTCGATTCGCTGCAAACGCTGGCGCGGTTTTTCCAGTGGAGCGAGGTGAGCGTGCCGGAGTTTTTCCAGAATATCATCCTGCCCGCCGGCATCTCTTTTTATGTCTTCCAGAGCCTGAGCTATTGCATCGATCTCTATCGCGGCCACGCGCGGCCCGCGGAATCGCTGCTCGATTTCACCTGCTTCGTCTCGCTCTTCCCGCATCTCGTGGCGGGACCGATCGTCCGCTATGGCCTGATCGCCGACCAGATGCGCCACCGCGCGCACACGGTGGAAGGGTTCACGTATGGCGTGGCGCGGTTCTGCGTCGGGTTCTCCAAAAAAATCCTCCTCGCCAATCCGATGGGACCGATCGCCGACGCCTGCTTCGGCGCGCATCCCGACGTGCTTTCGTTCTCCACCGCGTGGCTGGGGTTGCTGGCTTACGCTTTCCAAATCTATTTCGATTTCTCCGCCTACTCCGACATGGCGGTGGGGTTGGCGCGGATGCTCGGGTTCCGGTTCTGCGAGAATTTCGACTCGCCCTACAAATCGGCCAGCCTCACCGAATTCTGGCGGCGTTGGCACATGTCGCTGAGCGGGTTCTTGCGCGACTACCTCTACATTCCACTCGGCGGCAATCGCAAGGGGGCGGCGCGCACCTATGTCAATCTCATGACGGTGATGCTGCTGGGCGGCCTATGGCATGGCGCGCAATGGACCTTCGTCGCCTGGGGCGCGCTGCACGGGCTGGGGCTGGCCTGGGAGCGCTGGGCGGGTCGGCACCTCGGGGGACGCAAGCTCCCACGGGGTCTCGCCGTGCCGGTGACGTTCCTCGTCGTGCTGGCGGGCTGGGTCTTTTTCCGCGCCGATAGCTTCACCGCCGCCGCGCAGTATTTCGACGCGTTGCTGGCGCAGCGCGGCACGGCATCGACCGCCTGGCTGCTGCGCGCCGAGCTTTTCGCGAGTTACAATCTGTTCGCCCTCGCGTTGTGTTTCGTCATCGCCTTCTGGTCGCCGCATTCCCAGCAACTGCTGCACGTCCTGAAACCGTGGAAGGTCGTCGTGGCGTTGCTGCTCTTCATGATCGCGGTGCCGATGATGTTCACCCAGGACCACAATCCGTTCCTGTATTTCCAGTTCTGAGGGGGAGGAAGCGCGGGCCGCTATTCGTTGATGTCGTCGGCGGCTTCGGTCTTTTTCTCCTTGGCGGCGGCGCGGGGCGCGGCGGGTTCCTCGGGTTCGTCCTCGCGGTCGAAGAGGAAGTTCATATCGCTGAGGGTGAGGTTCTTGGTGAAGCTTTCCTCGCCGAGCACACCGGTGACCAAGTCCTGCTTCTGCTGTTGCAAGAGGCGGATTTTCTCCTCGATGGTGTTGCGGGCAAGCAGGCGGTAGGCGATGACCGGGTTGGTCTGGCCGATGCGGTGCGTCCGGTCGATGGCCTGCGCCTCGACGGCGGGATTCCACCACGGATCGTAGAGCACGACGTAGCTGGCCTGGGTGAGGTTGAGACCGGCGCCCCCGGCCTTGAGGCTGAGCAGGAACACGGCGGGATCGGGAGATTCCTGGAACCCGGCGACGACTTCACCACGGTTCTGCGTCTGGCCGGTGAGGAGAAAATACGGGCGCTCTTCCTGCTTCAGCCGCGCTCTGATGATGTCGAGCATGGAGGTGAACTGCGAGAAGACGAGCACCTTGTGGCCGGCGTCGCGGAGTTGGTCGAGGAGATAGAAAAGCGCGTTGAGCTTGGTGCTTTCGGCACTCGCGTGCTGGGAATTGATGAGGCCGGGGTGGCAGCAAATCTGCCGCAGGCGCATGAGGCCTTGCAAGACCACGAAGGAATTTTTCCGCAGCGATTCGTCGCTCTTGAAGCCGAGCAGCACGCTCTGGATGCGCGCGAGTTCGGCTTGGTAGAGCTCTTCCTGCTCCGGTTCGAGCTTGCAGAGCACGTCTTCTTCGGTGCGCGGCGGGAGATCGAGCGCGACCTGGTTCTTGGTGCGGCGGAGCAGGAAGGGGCGCAGCCGCGCGCCGAGGCGGACGTGGGCTTCGGGATCCTTGCGGCGGTCGAAGCGGTCGGAAAAATACTTGCGGTTGCCGAGCACGCCGGGCATGGCGAAGGCCATGAGCGACCACACGTCGAGCAGGCGGTTCTCGATCGGCGTGCCGGTGAGCACGAGGCGGTGGGAGCTGCGCAGGTCGCGCGCGGCGCGGCTGGCCTGGGAGTCGGGGTTTTTCACCTGCTGGCCTTCGTCGAGAATGACGGAGAGCCATTCCACGGATTTCAGCTTCTCGTGGTTCACGCGCAGTTGCGCGTAGTTGAGCACGAGCACGTCCAGCTCGTGCCGGTGGAAGCGCTCGATCTCCAGCTCCTCCTTGGAACGAATGACCTGCACGCGGAGGTGCGGGGCGAATTTCGCGCATTCGCCGGCCCACACGTCGAGCACCGACTTGGGCGCGACCACCAGCGAGGCGGGGATCCGGCCGGGCGGGCACGGGGTGTTGGCCGGCGCGAGGGCGACAAGTTGTTGCAACGCCTCGGTCAGGCCGAGCGGCGGGTCGGCGGGCGCGGGCGCGACTTCGGCGGCGCCATTGGAGCTTGGGATCGCGGCCGCTTCCGCAACCGGAACCGAGTCCGCCACCGGCTCTTCCGCCTCCACCACGATCTCCATTTTCTTTGCGGCTTTCTTCGCCGCGCGGGGTTTGACGGCGCGGGCGGCTTTCTTCGCGGCGGGCCTCCCTAATCCGGGCGGCAGCGCGCCAGCGGAGATCTCCGCGAAGTGATCGCTGATGACGGGCGGCACGCCTTCCTCCTCGGCCTTTTGGCGGAGCCAGAGCAACCAGCAGAGGGATTGCACGGTTTTCCCCAAGCCCATGTCATCGGCGAGGATGCCACCGAAGCGGTTGGTGGCGAGATAAGCGAGGAAGTGAAACCCTTCGATCTGATACGGCCGCAAAGTCGCCTGCAATTCTTCCGGCGGCGCGGGACGCACCGAGAGCTTGAGCGCGCTGGCGCGGTCGCAGAGCCGGTTCCACGTCGCGGGATCGAAAATATCGCGCGCGGCGGGCGAGCTGATTTGCAGGACGTGGAGGCGGTGGCGCTCGCCGGAGAGGTCGTAAATATCGAGGCCGAGTTCGGCGACGGCCGCCGCTTCGCCGGGCGGCAATTCCATGTCGAGCCGGTGCCAGAGGCCGTCGCTCAAGCGCACGAAGCCGCCGCGCGCCTCGACGAGCAGGCGCAGGTCTTCGGGCGAGAGATCGGAGCCGGGCACTTCCAGGATGACCTTGAGATCGAACCAATCGATGGCGCGCGGCCCGGCGGCGGGCTGCACGTCGAACCGCACGCTGGCCTTGTGCGGATCGGCCATCACGCTGGCGAGGGTATCGTCGAGATCGGCGGCCACGCCCGCGGGCAGGCCATTCACCCAGGCGAACAATCTGTCGGGAAAGGCCTTGGTGAGCTTGGCGCGAAAGCGGCTGTTGCCGGGATCCCACACCAGGGCGAGCGGCTCCAGCAACGCGGGGAAATGCCGCAGCAACGCGCGCTCGTAGCGGACGATCTGCCCGGTGTCGCCGGGCGTTTCGGCCTCCAGCTCCCACTCCGTGCCGAACAGCCGCTCGCGGCGACCGTCTTCGTCATCGGCGGCGGTCACTTCGGCGAACAGGAATTCCGTATCGCCGGAGAATTTTTTATCCGAGAGCCGGAGGGCGACGCGCACGCCCATGGGCGCGCCCACCACGCGGGCGGCCAATGCGGGCGGCAGCGGCGCGCCCAGCCGGGTGAGGAAATCCACCCCCTGGCTGCTCTCGACGATTTCCGCCGGCAACTCGTGGCGCGGCTCCATCTCGTGCGTGTCCAGCCACGGACGCGGGCCGTGGAAGAGCACGTCGTCCGACAAATACAGCGTCTCGCGGCCCGGCAGGAGCAACAGCGAGTGCGAGATCGGCTCGTCGTTTTCCGTGACCAGTTGCAAAATGTAAGGCTCGTCCTCGGCGGCGGGCGCGGTGACGGTCCAGCGCAGGGGCTCCGTCACCCGCTGGAACGGGTTTTCATCCAGCGTCACCAGCGCCGGCATCAGCGCGGGCTGGGCGAAGAGATGCGCCAGCAACCGCCGGCTCTCCACGCGGTCGAACTTCAAATCCTGGATGTCCGCGTATTTCCAATGGTCGCGCAACTGCGCCCAGAGCAGGCCCGAGACGGCATCGAAGTCCAGCTCGCCGCGGTCGTCCTGCTCGCGCACGGTCACGAAATCGAGCGCGCGGAAGGGCGCGTCCACGCCGCCGAAACGGATTTGCGGCTTGGCCTCGCGCGGGGTGATCTGGAAGCGGAACGCCGTTTCCGTGAGCGGGATGATCGCGTCCTCAAAGACCGCTTTCGCCGTGCGGGCGCGCCATTTGTCCAACTCGCCCTCACGTTCCCAATCGCTGAATTTCTTGCGTGTCTCGTCGAGGTCGGTGATGCCGTTGAGAAACGGCGCCCAACTCAGGTTTTTCTTCGCCAGCGCGTAGGCCACGTAGTTCCAGAAGGAAAGCGCGTCGCCCGGCTCCTCGCCTTGGGGCCACAGACTGACCGGCTCGTAGCTCTCCACCGGCCAGCGCGGATGCAGGCGCACCAGATCGTGGTCGATCAACTCGCCCTTCTCCATCCACTTCTGGTAACGCCCCTCGATCTTGCCGAGGAAGTCCTGCTCTTTCGGCGTCAGGCCGCGGCCGATTTTCTTTTCGACCACCTCCTCGAAGGATTCCTCGTCGTCGTTTTGCGGTGCTTCGGGCAGGTCGCCCGCGCGGTGGAGGAATTCCATCATCGACGCCGCGAGCGGAGAGGTGGTGTCGGCCTTGCCCGCGATGGTGCCGACCCAGCGCGTCTCATTGAGCTTGAAACTGCACTGGTAAATCTGCGCACCGATGCGCACACGGGTCTGGAAGGCCTGGTAACGGCCATAGATTTCCTTCACGGCGCCACCGCGGCGCAACTCGTCGCCTTCGTCGCGGACTTCTTCGGAAAACGTGTGGAGATAACTGAGCGCGGCCTTTTCGGCATTCATGGTCGGGTCAAATTGGGATGGCGCGCCGGATTTTGGCACGAAGGGGCACCCTAACCCATCGCGCCATGTTGCAAGGGACAAATCCGGGCTATCGATGGGATACCCCTCGGAAGGAGCCAAAGAAGGGGGGCGGACGGGACGCCCGCCCCGCCTTCCCTCCCCTCTCCCGCTCATACGCCGTTGAAATCACCGACCGGACATCTAGGATGCGGCGTGTTCCGGCTCCGCCTCTGGCTGCTTCTTCCGTTGGTGTGTCTCTGGTGTGTTTCCGGGGGGGGCGAGGCGTCGGCGCAGGCGGCCGCCGAGGCGGCGAAGCTGGAGGAATTGCGCCAGGGATTCTTCAAAGAAAACGCGGCCGCCACCGCGCCGTTGACGCGGCGTTACCGGAACGACCTCCTCGCGCTGGAGCGCCAATGCGCGGCGCGGCGGGATTATGTGATGGCGGCGAAAGTCCGCGACGAGCGCTTGAAGGCCGAGCAAAAACTTGCGGAAGTGGCCCGGCTCGCGCCCCAGGTGGTGGCGGCGCGTCCTTACCTCGGCGGACCGGTCACCCTGGGCGCGAAGGACGCCACGGTCGCGGGCGGCGTCATCTTCAATCGCGCGCGGGACGTGCTGGAAGGCTGGCAGTTCAAAGACGCCGCGGCGCGCTGGGAGCTGCCCTTTCCCCTGCCCGCCGGCGGGTATCAGGTGGTGCTGGAACTGGCCTGCGCGCCCGGCAGCGGCGGCCAGGTCGAAATCAAGGAGGAATTCCACACCTTGAAACGCGACATCGCGCCGACCGGCGGCTGGTCGGAATTTTCCTCGCGCTCGCTGGGCACGCTGCGGCTGCGCGCCAATGCCACGAATTTGCGGATTACAGCTACCGAAGTGGCCGGAGAGGGGTTATTCCTGCTGCGAGCGATCACGCTCATCCCCGTGGCGGAAGCAGCACCATGAGAGGGCCATTCATCCAGATCATCCCCAGACACGGCGACGCGCGCCGGACCACACGGTCCGCACGACGTGAAAGTCGTGCCACGCTCGCCCCGTTGCAGGGCGGGATGTCTGCCGCGATGAGATGTTGGCTCACGATCCCTTCCTGGCTCGCCCTGGGCGCGCTCGCCGCGCTCCCCGGCCAGCAACCGGGCGCGGCCACGGATGAGTTGTCCCGCCATCGGCTCGAGTCCGAGCGCCTGGCCGCCGCCGCGACGCGGTCGCTGGACGACGCCTACAAATTGAGCCTGCGCCAATTGGAGCGCCAGCGCGCGGAGGCCGGAGACTACGAAGGCGCGGAGCAGGCGTGGCGGCGGCTGGAGACGCTGGAAAAGGCGTCCTCCACCGCGCCCATCGTCGCCAAACCGCCGAGCTACGTGCTGTCCCCCGCCCGCGCCACCGTGCGCGAAGGCGCGAGTGTGGATGGCGGACGCGGCGTCATCGAATTCAAAAAAACCGGCAGCAAGGCGACCTGGGAAATGCTCAACCTCGAGCCCGGCGCCTATCACGTGCGGCTGACTTACTCGGTGGGGTTGCCCGATTTCACCGACGCCCGCTCGCGGGAAGGCGCCACCACCACCGGCCCCATGCCGGGCGGCCTGCTGAGCTTCGGCGCGGTCAACACATCCCCCCCCGCTGTCCCCACCGCCGTGCTGCAAAAACGCGTCAGCCCCACGGGGAGCTGGCACAATTTCATCACCGAAACCCTCGGCCGGTATGAGTTTCCCCACCGCTCCGCCAGCCTGCGCGTGGAAGCCGTCTCCGCGTCGGAGGCGGGCCTGATGCAGTTGAAGCAGATCGAATTGATCAAGGCCGCCCCGCTGCCGGACTCCACCGCCGCCACGAATGGCGTCGGGCTTTCCTCCACGGGAGACGTGTCCCCCGCCGAGGCCGAAGCCTCCCTCCAATCGCTCAAGCGCCGCCAGCGCGACGCCGAGCGCGCCGCCACCTCGGGGCTGCGCCTGCGTTATTTGGGGGAATTCGACCGCCTGGAGCGTGAACTTTCCGCCCAGGGCGAATCCGCCGCCGCCGCCCGCGTGGCCCGGGCGCGCGCGTCGCTCTTCACCGAAGACGAAACCACGGACCCCGCGACCACCGGACCGTCCACCTCCAACGACACCCGATGACGCCTCACGCCCCGACCGGCCGGTGGCTCCGCCGCGCGGCTTGCGCCACGGGAGTGTGGCTGACCCTCGGCGCCCTGCCGCCCGCACGCGCCAACGATCCCGAACTGACCCAACGCAGCGAAGAATATCTGGCCCGGCGCGACGAACTCCTGCGCCCCGTGCTCCGCACGTATGCGGATCAATTGCGCCTCCTGCGCCTGACCATGGCCAGCCGGCGCGACGCCCGCCTGCCCACGGTGGAGACCGAATTGCAACGGGTCAGCGATCTGCTGGCGCTCAAACCGCTTCCCCTCGACCTCACCCTCGCCGCCGCCGTCGCCGGGCCGGATTTCGAGCCGGCCGACCGCAGCGCCGGCGCGAGCCAGTTCTCCCTCCTCCCCGCACGCGCCCTGCTCACCGGCGGCGCGATGTATGACGTGATGGACATCCCTTCCATCCATTTCAGCAGCCTGAGCCAACGCGCGGAATGGCGGCTCCCCACGCTCAAACCCGGCCGCTGGCAGGTGCGGTTGTCCGTCGGCTGCCGCCCCGGCGCGGAAGCCACCGCCCGCCTCACCTTCGCCGGCCAGCCCCCGGTCGTCGTGCGCCTCGAAGCCACCGGCCGCGACGGCGAAGGCCTCACCCTCAACCTCGGCGAAATCGACCTCTCCACGCCCCCCGCCACCGTGCGCGTGGAACTCATCGAAAACCCCACCCCCATCCGCGGCCGCGCCATCGGCCGGTTCTCGCTGGCGGAGATTATTCTGACGCCGGTGGGCGAGGGGTGAGAACCTGTTGAGTTATTCTTCACTGGGGCAAGGGGGATCAGGGGCGTGCTCCCGGAGGGAGGTAACGACATCGCCATGGGTCGGCGCCTCTGGAGTGCGGAGGCTCGCCTCCGCTCTGGCGCTCACCGGCTTGCCGGTGAGTCGAAAACGGAAGGAGCGTGAAAGAACTTCCGGGGCGCGCGCCGGTGAGGGCGGCCCGACCTCCCCGCCCCGAGGGGCCAGCCCCTCCCTCCCCACAGAGCGGAGGCGAGCCTCCGCACTCCAGATGACACCTCTGGCGGAGGCATCGACCCTTTTTGACTCAACAGGTTCTGAGAGGCAGCACCCATCGCTGACCTTTCCTGGTCAATGATTGGCAATATTTTTGCATTGCCATCTCCCCGATCTCATCGGCCTGCCATGTGTCGCCCCTGCCGGGGCTTCCTCGTTTCGACATGCCAAACCGGTGGCTCACGCCATCGGCTCATCTCGGCCGTCCCTCCGGGACCACCCCGGCGGGAATCACTTATGCGTAAGCCCTGCCACCCTGCCCCCTTTGTCGGCCTCGCACCATCTCACACCGCGACCGCTTCGCCTTCCGGCTCGCGCTTGGTAGTGGGCGCGGGAGGCAGCGGGCGCGAGGCGTTCTCCTCACGATACCAACGCTCGCGCATCCAGGCGATGACGCCCAAGGTGAAGACGATCCCGACCAGGCCATAGAAGCCGAAGACGACTTCCTTCACCCCGCTGGTGAAGCCGTAGCTGTGCAAGCCGACGCCGAGGAGATTGACGTGCCACCACGAGAACGCGACGATGGCGCCGGTGAGCAAGGTGAGCTGGTGCAGGCCGAATTCCCGGATGTAGCCGCCCAGCCTCGCGTGGAGGATGATGAGGAAGCCGAGCACGATCATGAGCGCGCCGTTTTCCTTCGGGTCCCACCCCCAGAAGCGGCCCCATGAGTCATTGGCCCACAGGCCGCCAAGGATGGTGCCGACCAGCGAAAAGAGCAGGCCGAAGCAGACGAGACCGTAGGTGGAATTGGTCAGCGTGCGGTAAAATTCGGCGTCCTTGCGGGCGGGATCGAAGACGCGCGCCACGAGATACACGGCGGCGAACCCGGCGGCGAGCAGGCCGGCCGCGTAGCCGATGTTGATGGTGGTGACGTGGATGGAGAGCCAGTAATTGGTGTTGAGCACGGCCTCCAGCGTTTGCAGCGTATCCTCGGCGCGGCTGTATTCGTGCTTCATCGACAAGAACATGCCGATGGCGGCCAGCGCGGCGGTGATGGGCAGGGCCAGCTTGCGCTTGGTGAAAAACTCCGCCGCCATCCCCAACAGCACCATGAACGCGGTGATAAAAATGATCGTCTCGTAAAGATTGGTCACCACCGACGTGACCCACCGCCCCATGATGAGCGAGCGGACGACCATGGCGGTGAGGATCATCACCAGCCCGGCGGTCAGGCCCAGCCACGTGCCGACATGGAGCAAGCGCGCGCTGAGCGTGCCGGGCGTCATCAGCCAGGTGATGGCCTGGAAGAGAAACGCGAGCACGAAGATGATGAGCGCGCGATAGATGAGATCCGCGTGGTTGTAGAAAACTTCGTAGTGGACCTTCCACTCCTGCCCCCGCGCGTCGGCGGCGGCTTCGTTGGCGGTGACGAGCGGGTTCAGCGTGGCGAAGAATTGCGCGCGATCCCCGGGCTGGCCGGCGAGGGTTTCCCACTGCGTGAGCGTGGCTTCCGCTTTCTCCTGGAGATCGGGCGCGACCAATCCGGCGAGCACCATGTGGCCGAGGCTGAACCATTGCGTTTGGTCTTCCCGCGTCGGCGGATGCGGCGCGAACCATTGCGTGCGCTCGCTGATCTGCCGGATATTCATCGGCACGTCCTCCACGCCCAGCACGCCGCCGGTTTGGCGCAGCGCGCCGACCAGCGAGCTGAGCTTCAGCTTGCCGTCCTTGATGCTCCCGGCGAGGAGCGGCGGCGGTTCGGCGCCTGTGCCGGGATTCAGCCCCTCGCGCGCCCAGTCGAACGTGCCGAGCAGGGTTTGCAGTTCCACCGCATTGCGCGCCAGATTGATGATCATCGACTGCTGCGGCTGACGGTCCTTTTCGTCGATCTTGTTGAACTGGTCGTGCAGCTCCCGCAGTTTCGGCAAGACCGGCGCGACTTCCGCGAAGCTGTAGCGCTGCCGCCGGGCGTCGTGCGGCGCCATGCCGGCGAGCGTGACCGCTTGCGGGTCATCGACGACGAAGATCGGGTAATGCTTCGCCTGCTCCGGGTAAAACAACACGTCCATCATCCACTCGGTGGGATTGAGCGTGCGGCGCGAGCCGTCCTCGTATTTCAGCCGCAGCGTGCGCGACCCGTGGAAGCGCAACAGCGTGAAATTGGCCAGGCTTTCAAACGGCTTCACCCGCCCCTGCTGCTGAATGGGCATTTCGCCGAAACGCGCCACGGTCTCGCGCGCCCACGGCGTGACTTTCGCCGCGTCCGGCACGGGAATCTTGCCGGAATTGGAGAGGATTTCCCCCAGGCCAATGCCGAAGAAAACCAGCACGACGGCGAGGACGGGCAGCAGACGTTTCAATTTCATAACGGGAAAACAGGAGCGGCGGAAGGACGGCAGCGGAGAGCGGGCCCGGAATGAGCCGCGACGGACAGTTTCCCCTCCCGTGGGCGGGGAGCAAGAATTAAACGGGGCTCGGGTAAACGCCAATGGGGAGGGCGGAGCGCAAGGATGAAATAGGCGGATATCCCCGCGTGTTTTTGGGGGGCGGGCGTCCCGCCTGCCTGCCTCAACGTTCCCGCGGGGAAGCTTGTCCTCCGTCTCGCTCACCCACCCCATTTCTCCGCCAGATACCGCTCTGCCTCGATGGCGGCGGCGCAGCCTTGGCCGGCGGCGGTGATGGCCTGGCGCCAGACGTGGTCGGCCACGTCGCCGGCGGCGAAGAGGCCTTCGACGCTCGTCATCATGCCTTGCTTTTGCAAAATGTAGCCGTTGGCGTCGAGTTCGGCCAGGCCGTTGAGAAACGCCGTATTGGGCACGTGGCCGATGGCGACGAAAACGCACTTCACCTCCACGGTCGAGAGTTCGCCGGTGACGAGGTTTTTCACCTCGATGCGGGACATCTCGCCAGTCTCGTCGGTGAGATACGCGGTGACGGCGGCATTCCAGATCGGCTCGATCTTGGGGTTCCCCAACGCCCGCTCGGCCATGATCTTGGACGCGCGCAAGGTGTCGCGACGGTGCAGCAGATAGACCTTCGACGCGAAGCGGGTGAGAAAGGTCGCCTCCTCACAAGCCGAATCGCCACCGCCGATGACGACCACCGGCACGTCGCGGTAAAACGCCCCGTCGCACGTCGCGCAACTGGTGAGGCCGTGGCCGACCAGCGCGCTCTCGTTGGGCAGCCCGAGATGGCGCGGGCTGGCTCCGGTGGCGACGATGACCGCCTTGGCGCGGTGCGTTCCCGCATCGGTGGTGATCGTGAACGCGCCGTCCTCGTCTTTGGTGACGCCGGTGACGCTTTCGTAGGCGAAGCGCGCGCCGAATTTTTCGGCCTGCTGCGCCATTTTCATCATCAGTTCCGGCCCCTGCACGCCCTCGGGAAAGCCGGGGAAATTCTCCACCTCCGTGGTGGTGGTCAGTTGCCCGCCCGGCTGCGTGCCGGCGAGCACCAGCGGCCGCAGATTGGCCCGCCCGGTATAAATGGCGGAAGTGTAGCCCGCGCAGCCCGTGCCGATGATGATGATCTCTTCCATGCATTTGTGATAGGAGCGCCGCGCGCGAACGCAATGGAAATCGTGGCGGAGGCGTCCCGCCCACCGCTGAGGGCGCGCCTCGGCGAACCCGCGCCTCACCCGAAAACGGCGCCCCTCCTCCGGGAGGGAAATTGTGGGAGACCATGCCGAAGCCCGATCAGTGTTCTCACGGCGATGATTCCTTTTCCGCAAATCCATCACCGGCCTGGATGAATTCCAGCCGATTACCGAAAGGATCAGCGGCGTAGAACCGCCGGCGGGAGGGCAGCGCATGGTCCCAGAGGATTTCTTGGCCATGCCGCTGCAATGTCGCAGCCAAGGCGTCCAGATCGGCCACGGAAAAGGCGGGATGAGCCTTGCGTTGAGGGGCGAAATCCTTCTCCACGCCGAGATGCAACACCGCCCCACCAGTCCGGAACCAGCAGCCGCCCCGGCTCGCCAGCGGCGCGGGCTTTTCTTCTTCCCTCATGCCGAGCAGATCGCGGAAAAACGCCCGGGCTTCGTCTTCGCGACCGGGCGGCATGGCCAGTTGGATGTGATCGAGCCGGGTAATCATGCTCGGTGAATGGACCACCGCTCCATCCGTCCGTCCAGCGTGGGACACCACCGCGCGCGATTTTCGGAGGAAGACGATGAAGGTTTCGCGCCAAGGACGCCA
>CAZQUC010000002.1:14092-27371 GCA_964596095.1 uncultured Enterobacteriaceae bacterium | reverse complement strand
CACCACCAAACCCCAACCCAGCCAAGCCAACGCCGAGGGCTCAGGAATGGGAGCGATCGCGGCCTGGATGACCGTCAGATGCGTGCTGATGCGGCTGGCGTAAAAACGGCTGGGGGCGTCGGTGGCGGCATCCTCGATCAATCTCCAGGACGAGGAGCCGGGGTCGTCCGCCGGGCCGGTGTAGAGGCCGCCGGCGTCGAAGAGCGCGGCGTTGAAGAGACCGGAGGTGTGATCGGCATCCCAGTCCCAAGGGGAATCCACCGCGTAGTTGATGCCGGCGAGTTTCCAGACGCCGCCCTCCTGGATGAAGACCGCGCCGCCGGAATCCCGCGTCGAGAGATGGGCTTCATCCATACCGGGCAGGGCATTGAACTCGACCGCCAGCAATTCACCGATCCCGTCGCCGCCCTCGGCGATGGCGGTCACTTCGTTGACTCCCCAACGCGTGGTCCCGACGGCGGAACCATGCAGCCACCCTTTGAGTTCATCGGTGACCGGATCGCGCACCTCCGCGCCCTTGGGAGCGCCGCGACCGGTCACCACCAGTTCCGAGCCGGTTTCGCTACCGCCACTGTAAAGCTCCGCCCACTCTGGGAACGTGCCGTTGATCTGATAGATGCGCAAATCCGTCCCCGGCACGTCGTAGTAGCCGATGCCTTGATACTCCGTGTTCAGCGTATAGGTTACATCCGCCTCCCCGGTGAAGAGGGAACTCTGCACGAAAGTGGCGGACCCGAGGCTGGAAAGACCGGCCAGCCCGATATGCCGGGCGGTGATGAAATGACTCGAGCTGATGGCGGTGCCGAGGAAATTGCCGAAAAGCCCCTGATATTGCCACCCCGAGTCCGCATAAGCCCCGCCCGGCGCGGTGGTGTTATGGCTGGCATCGGCCGCGTCATAAAAGAGCACTGCTTCCACTTGAGGAACGAGCAGACAAAGGCCTGCGCCCACGACAGACGCCCAACGAAAAGAGATCGGGATCATGATGGAGAAACGTGATAGGTGGTTGAGGCGGCGCATTGTGTGAAACAACACCCTGATGATTAATCATACAGGAATATTTTTTGGGCAAGAATTAATTTCGGCTTTTTGCGCGCGCGCCGGAAGAGGATTTTCTGGTGGACAGACTTAAATTCGGGCAAAACACTGTTTAATGAATGCTCCAAAATGCTTTTGGTTGGTCTTGGTGGGCAGCTTGGTTGGCTCGTTCGCGCTGGCTGACGAGATTATCAAAAACCCCAGCTTCGAATCCGGAGCCCAATATTGGAGGGGTGACGGAAAAATCGTGACATTGGACGGCGACAACAAAGTCTACGAAGTGAATGTGGGACGGAAGGACAAGGAATTGTTTCAACAGATTGAAGTGCCCGATTCCCGCAAAATCACCATCCGCTTCAAGGTGAGGGCGCTTCCGGGTTATGAAGGCGAAGGAGTGAGGATCGCCTTCCGCACGATCAAGGACAATGCTGGCTTTACACACCGGGCTCTGAAACCGGGTGATTCCTGGCAGGAGATCAGCGTCAACTACACGGCCAAATCCCGCCTGGACAAGCGGGAGTTCGCCATCGTCATCAAGAAGGGCACCGGCGTTGTGCAGTTTGATGATTTCCGGGTGGAATAGCCTCCCTCCTTCACCACTCCATCAATCGCGTTCTTGCGTAGGCCGTGTTTAAAAACCAAAGAGCGGGCAATGATCCGGTTCCAGCAATTGCAGACGCGGAAACTCGTCATCAAATCCTTTGTCGCCCACGATCACCAACCGACCCCCTGCTCCAGCAACTCGATCACATATTGTCCGCATGGCCAAGCGTGGAGGCCGCCAAACTATCATAGGTGCAGGGGTTCAGCATCCATTCCACACACAAGATCCTTGTATCAGATAGATGCGATATTTTATCGCTTTGCTTCCTGATACCCCATCCACCCATCTTGTTAAGCAATCTTAAGACTTCCTCAATTTTATTGAATTGAACCTATAGAGCGTTTTCTCTTCAATTTAGCGCGGCGAAGCCTTCGGTGCGGAGACGTGCCTCCGCTCTCCAGACGCGCCGAGGGCGCTCACTCCAGCGCTTCCGGCACGCGGGCCGTCGTGCCGGGAGTTGCGCGCGCCGGCTTCCGCGGTATCGCCATCGTTCGGCTTTTCACCCGTCATTCCATCATGCCACTCCAGATCAAACCCGCCTCCGCTTGCACGTTCGATTGCCTTTCCCTCGGGGAAATCATGCTCCGGCTCGACCCCGGCGACAGCCGCGTGCGGGTCGCGCGGCAGTTCACGGTCTGGGAAGGCGGCGGCGAATACAATGTCGCGCGCGGCCTGCGCAAATGCTTCGGCCTGCGCACCGCCGTCGCCACCGCGCTGGCGGACAATCCGGTCGGCCGGTTGATCGAAGATTTCATCCTGCAAGGCGGCGTCGATGTCTCCTTCATCAAATGGGCGCCCTACGACGGCATCGGCCGCGCCGTCCGCAACGGCCTCAACTTCACCGAGCGCGGGTTCGGCATCCGCGGCGCGGTGGGCGTGCCGGATCGCGGCAACACCGCCGCCAGCCAATTGAAGCCCGGTGACTTCGACTGGGAAGACATCTTCGGCGCGCTCGGCGTGCGCTGGCTGCACACCGGCGGGATTTTCGCCGCGCTCAGCGATACCACGCCCGAGGTTGTCATCGAAGCCGTCGAAGCCGCGAAGAAACACGGCACCATCGTCAGCTACGATTTGAACTACCGCCCGAGCTTGTGGAAAAGCATCGGCGGCCAGGCACGCGCGCAGGAGGTCAACCGCCGCATCGCGAAAAGCGTCGATGTCATGATCGGCAACGAGGAGGACTTCACCGCCAGCCTCGGACTGAAGGTCGAGGGCCTCGACGAGCATCTGACCCACATCGAAACCGAAAGTTTCAAGGCGATGATCCATCAGACGGTGGCCGAGTTCGGCTTCCAGGCGGTGGCCACCACCCTGCGCACGGTGAAAACCGCCACCATCAACGACTGGGGCGCGCTCTGTTACTACGACGGCCAGATCCACGAAGCCACGCATCGCGAAAATCTGGAAATCTACGACCGCGTCGGCGGCGGTGATTCCTTCGCCTCGGGGCTGATCTACGGCTTCCTCACCACCGGCGACGCCGCCACCGCGGTCAATTACGGCGCGGCCCACGGCGCGCTGGCGATGACCACCCCCGGCGACACCTCGATGGCGACCAAGGAAGAAGTGGAGAAGCTCATGAAAGGCGGGTCGGCGCGCGTGGAGCGGTGAATGCCGACCTGAGGTTGATTTTCCCGCGAATCGCCCGAGGAAAGACGCGGCATGTCCTTGCTCCTCGTCAGTCAGCTCAGCAAGACCTATCCCGGCCAAACGCGGCCGGCGGTCAACGGCGTATCGTTCGCGGTGGAGCCGGGCGAGCTGGTGGCGCTGGCGGGCGAAAGCGGCAGTGGCAAATCGACATTGCTGCGGCTGCTCGCCGGGCTGGAAACACCGGAAGCCGGCACGATCGCACTACATGGCACGCTCGTTTCCACACCCGCGGCAGTGGAAGCGCCGGAGCGGCGCGGCATCGGACTGGTCTTCCAACATCACGCGTTGTTTCCCCATCTGACCGTGGCGCAGAACATCGCGTTCGGCTTGAACAAACGCCCGCGCGCCGAGCGCCGGCAACTCATCGGCGCGATGCTGGAATTGGTGAACCTGCCCGGCTATGAGCCGCGCTACCCGCACGAGCTTTCCGGCGGTGAGCGGCAGCGCATCGCCCTGGCGCGCTCGCTGGCGCCGGCGCCGCGGTTGTTGCTATTGGACGAGCCGTTCAGCAGCCTCGACGCGCGGCTGCGACAGGAGGTCCGCGACGAGACCCGCGCCATCTTGAAAAAACACGGCACCACCTCCGTCTTCGTGACGCATGACATCCACGACGCGCTTTCCATCGCCGACCGCATCGTGCTGCTGCGCCAGGGCCTCGTGCAGCAGGAGGGCACGCCGCCGGCGATTTATCACGCGCCCGCCAATGACTACGTGGCGAGCTTTTTCGGCCCGTGCAATTTCCTGCCTCCGGGGGTGTGGCAGCGGACGGATGAAGCCCCCGCCGGCGGCCGCCCCGGCCGGGTGGTGGGACCGCCCGCGACCGCCACGCCCGACCGGCATCGCGACACCGGCTGGTGGGTGCGCCCGGAAGATCTGGTGCTGGGCGCGGCCGCGAACGATGATGGTGCCTTGCACGGCACGGTCGAGCATATCGCCTTCTGCGGCGACCGCTGGGACGTGCGACTGCGATGCCGGCATCACGGCGAAACCTTCGACGTGCTGGTCTGGCAGCCCGCCGGCAACGGCGTGCCCGCGCACGTGGGCGAGTGCCGCGCCATCCGGCCGCGGCCGCTCGCTTGAAAGAAGGCGTTTTTCCCGCGAGGGTTTTTCCGCGCCGCGGGGTTGAAGTCACCAGACCCCGTCTCCGCCATGAACGACGCCGAACTCGACCAATTGCTGCGCGCCTTGCCCGCGCGGGTGGAATTTACGCCCGCTTTCCAGCGCTATGTCTGGAGCCGGATCGAAACGGAAACGCGGCATATCTCACCGTGGAGCGACCTATTCTCCTCCCTCGCGCGCCGCCTGCTGCATCCGCTGCCTTTGGCGGGCGCCGCCGCGTTGGTCATCACCGCCGGGGCTTGGCTCGGCCGGGTGAGCGCCCCACCGCCGGACGGGGCCACCGCGTATCTCCAGGCCGTCAGCCCCTTTACCGGCATGCTCGCCGCCACCGAAGAATGAAGCCCATGATCCGAATGCTGCTGACATTGGCCGCCTTGGCCGCGCTCGGGGGAGGCGCCTTCTGGCTCGCCCGCCGCTCGGGTGGCTGTCAATGTGGGACGACCACGGCCGCCGACGGGGCTCATGACCACGCCACGCTGGCCGTGGACCGGTTGCCCGAGCTGGAATGGCTGCGGCGCGAGCTATCCCTCAGTGACACACAGATGGAGCGGATCAAGAAACTGCACATGGCCTACATGCCGCACTGCCGGGAAATGTGCCGCCGCATCGACGAGGCGGAGCGCCGGGTGCGCGAGGTGTCGCTGGACTCCACGACGCTGACGCCCGCGTTGCAGGCCGCTCTGGAGCACGAGACCGCGGTGCGCCGCGCCTGCCAGGCGGACCTCTTGCAACACCTCTACGCCACGGCGGCGTGCATGGATGACGAGCAGGCCGCTCGTTACCGGCGGCTCGTCGTGCCCGGCGCGCTGCATCCCGCCGTCGCCCGGATCACGCCGCCCTGACTTGCCTTCGCCCGTGCCCGATCCCCACACGTCCGCGCCGGAACCCTCCGACATCTCGCTGATGGCGGCCTTGCGCGCGGGCGACGACCGGGCGCTCAACGAGCTGATGGACCGCTGGCGCGGAAAAGTCGCGGCGTATCTGCTCCGCGTCACCGGCAGCCACGACACGGCGATGGACCTGACACAGGAAGTCTTCGTGCGCGTGTATCAAAGCCGCGAGCGTTACCGGCCGAGCGCGGCGTTTTCGACCTGGCTCTTCACCATCGCCACCAACCTTGCGCGCAATCACGCCCGCTGGCGCGCCCGGCATCCCACCGTCTCGCTGGACGCACCGGGCGCGGCCGGAGAAGACTCCCCCGCCCCACGCCACGAGACCACCGATCCCGGCCCCACGCCCGCCGCCTCTGCGATCACCACCGAGACGTTGCGCTCCATCGAAACCGCCTTCGCCGCGCTGCCGCAAGAGTTGCGCGAGGCCATGAGCCTGTTCATCTTCCAGGATCTCGGCTACGCCGAAATCGCCGCCATCACCGGCGGCACGCCCAAAGCCGTGGAAACCCGCATCTACCGCGCCCGACAAAAACTCAAGGAAACATTGGCCGGTTTGCGATCGGCGCAAAAGGCGTGAGCTGTCTCCCCCGTCGATCCCAGATGATCGGCGGGAAATGGCTCGGGCCGGATTGTCACTCCTCTTCGACGATGAAGAAGAGGGCCGGCGCGACGGAGAGATCGACGGTGAGCGTGGTGCTGGTAACGGCACCGCCTGTGGCGATAGCAGAGGCGGAGGCGGTCCAGGAGGAGCGCGGCGCTTGCAGCGTGGGTGTGGAACGCACGGTGTAGGTCGTGCCCGCGGTCGCGTCCGAGGCCCACGTGAGGGTAAGCTGGGTGCCCGCGGCGTTAAGGGCGACCTGGGTAATCTCCAACACGGCGGATGGCGGGGTGATGCCACGGCCAGCGGCCCAGTCGAGCGCATTGCCGAACAAGCGGCGGCCATCTTCGCTCAACGCGTTGAAAGTGGCATCGGTGAGGAAGAACTGCACGCGGCGGGCGGGCGCGACCTCGTCCACCACGCCCGCCCCGGGATCGAGCGGATCGCCGGCATCGGCGACGAAGATCACCGGCAGGTCCATCACGTCGTCCCCATCCGCCGCCGTGGCCACGACGGTGACGCCCTCATACACCAGCGTGGAGGCGGTGATTTCCCCCGGCGCGCCGCTGAAGAGGGTGAGCGGATTGGGCAGCCCCACGGTGATGGGATGCGGCTCCAACGTCAGTTGCGTGGTGGTCGTCGATTTGGACAGCACCACCGAGCTGAGACCGAGTTCGCCACCGCCGTTATCCGCGATGGCTTCTTCCCAATTGACCACGGGCAGCAGAGAATTGTGGAACTTGAAACGCAGGTCTCCGGAACCCGGCGTGGAGGACAGCACCAGCAGATCTTGCCCTTCCTCGTCGAAACCATCGCCGGCCGCCGCGCTGGCTTGCAGATAGCTGATGGCGTCGTAGCCGAATTGCGCGCGCAGGAAGGTCATCACCGCGCCATCGGCGCTGAAGTTGGGCGTGGCATTCGCTCCGACAAACAGCACGCGCACCATGGCGGTGGGCAGGCTGGCGGCCTGGGTGGGATCGGATCCATTCACGACTTCGGTCTGGTCGGAAAAGCCATCACCGTCCGTGTCGGCGACATGGGGATCGGTGCCGGTATCGGTGGCGCTGACGAACGTGCCGGTGTTGGTTTCCACGCCATCCGCCAGCAGATCGCCATCGGTGTCGCGATTGAGCGGATCGGTGCCGGTGTCGGTGGGGCTGACATAGACGCCGGTGCCGGTTTCCGCGCCGTCCTTCAACCCGTCGCCGTCGGTGTCGGGATTTTGCGGGTGAGTGCCGCGCTGGTATTCCGCAAGGTTGGGAGATTGGTCGTTGTCCGGGTCGGCGGAGGCATCGGCGGCGCTGACCGGATTGAGCCCATGCGCCACTTCGTAACCGTCGGGGATGGTATCGCCGTCGGTATCCGCCACATGGGGATTGCTACCGGTATCGGTCGCGCTGACGAAGGTGCCGGTATTAGTTTCCACGCCGTCCCGCAATCCGTCGCCGTCGGAGTCCGAATTGAGCGGGTTGGTGCCGGTGGCGGTGGCGCTGACCCACGTGCCGGTGCCGGTTTCCACGGCATCGTTCAAGCCGTCGCCATCCGAGTCGGCCAGATCGGCGCGGGTCTTGCGCTGGAACTCCTGCAAATTGGTCAGGCCGTCGCTATCGGGATCGCCATTGGGGCCGTTGTTGATGTTGATCGACCCGTTGTCGTTTTTGTCCAAACCACAAGCGTCCTCGTATTCGTCGGGCAGCCCGTCGCCGTCGCTGTCGAGAGCCGTGCCGTATTTGGGGCCGGCGTCGAAGAGCAGTTCCACTTCCACCTGGCTCAACTCATGGTCGTAGATGCGCAGATCGTCCAGCGCGCCGACCCAGAACCGCTCCGAGGTCCGCTCCGTGCCGAGGAGACCGGTGTAGGTCATGACATAAGGGTCCACGTCGCCGCTGATGGAGACCGACTGGGCCAGCTCGCCGTTTTGATACATCCGAAACTCCTGGGAGCCTTCCTCGGCGGAGTCGAACGTGATCACGATGTGATGCCACACGTCGTGGTCGATGGCGGCGGTGGTGAACACGGCCCGGCGCAGGGCGCCATCATCGAGATCGCCCCGCACAACGCCATCCCCTTGCTCCATGAAGCTGAAATAAACATCGGTGCCGCCGCCGGACGCGCCCGCGCCCACCGCGCCGTGCTCCCCAGCTCCGTTTTCGGAGAGAATCCACAGCGAAATGGATCCCGCGGTGAAGGGGCCGAGCTGGCCGATGTCGAAATAACTCGCGCCGTCGAATCCGATGGCGCCATCGGGGTTGCCGTTGATGTCTTCCGCGGGCACGGGGTCGCCGAAGGGAATGCCATCCTGGCCGACCAAGGTTTCCGCGGTGCCATCCAGAGGGGATTGCCAGATGACGCCGGCGGAAAGGAACGGGGCCACGGCCAGCAGCCACCCCGAGCCAAACAGGGATTTTTTCATACAATGGTGGGTTTTGATGGGTTTTTATGAAGGGTTTCGTCTGCGGCAAAAGGATTGCCATTTTGATTTTGCCAATTTTGCCACAGTGGGTCAACGCAAAATGACTGATAATTTGGTTAAGAATCGGCAATAGAAAATCATCCCGGAAATTGGTGGGTCGAACAGGTCCGCGCTTGGGTTCGGAGCGACATGTCGCCACCCTCCAAGGTCGCAAAACCAGAGGGGAAGCCGTAGCCCCCTCATCGATGGCTTGCGAGCCGGGCCAGGCCGCGTAAACACCACAGGGCATGATTATCCGTTCCGACGAATTCACCGACTTGCCGACCGCCTTCGGGCCGATGCGCACCTTCGTTCACCGCCCCGTCGCGCCCGGCCGCTATCCGGGCATCCTGCTCTTTTCGGAAATCTTCCAGGTGACCGGCCCGATCCGGCGCACGGCCGCGCTGCTGGCCGGTCACGGGTTCGTGGTCGCCGTGCCGGAAATTTATCACGAATACCTGCCGGCCGGCACAGCCTTGGCGTATGATCAGGAGGGCGCGGACGAAGGCAACCGGCTGAAAACCACCAAGAAGCTGGAAAGCTATGATGCCGACTCCCGCGCGGTGCTGGACTTTCTGGCCGCGCATCCCGCCTGCACCGGCGCGCTCGGCGTGGTCGGCATCTGCATCGGCGGCCACCTCAGCTTCCGCGCCGCCGCCAAAAACAAGGACGTGCGCGCCGCCGCGTGTTATTACGCGACCGACATTCACAAACAAGGCCTCGGCGAAGGCGCAAATGACGACACCCTCGTCTCCATCGCCGGCACGAATGCCGAGTTGCTCCTGATCTGGGGGCGGCAGGATCCGCACATCCCGCTGGAAGGCCGCCGCAAGGTGCAGGCCCATCTCGACGAGGTCGACGCCACCTACTCCTGGCACGAACTCAACGGCCAGCACGCCTTCATCCGCGATGAAGGGCCGCGTTACGACGCCGAACTCGCGCAGTTGGTTTACTCCCTCACCCTGTCGCTCTTCCACCGCCGGCTCCACGAAGGCGGTCGGCCGGAAGAGGCGGACACCCGTCCGAAAGAAACACGGCACTGAGCTGCCGTCACGCCTCGCCGAACAACGACGGGATGCGCCCACGCAGTCGTTCCGCCACGGCGTCCCGGCCTAGTAATTCCAGCGCGGGCAGCAAGTCCGCGCCATGGCTTTGGCCGGTGATCGCCACCCGCAGCGGGAACAGCAGCGCGCCCGGTTTGACGCCCGCGGCAGCGGCGGTGTCCTGCACGGCCTGTTGCAGCGTGGCGGCGGTCCACTGGTCCGCGGCGAGATGATCGAAGGCAACGGCGAGCTGCTCCAAAAGCGCTCGGGTTTCCGGCTTGGCCGCCACCTTGGCGCATGCGGCGGAATCCACGGGCGCGGCGGGATCGAACAACATCGCGAAATGCTCGGTGAGTTCGGGCAGGTGTTTGATCTTCGGCTGCACCAGACGCAACGCGCCGAGGCGCGCGGCTTCGGGCAGCTCCCGCCACGGCGACGGCGAATCCTGCCGCGCCAGCCACGCCAGCGCCAGCGCGACAAATTCCTCGGGGGATTTTTCCGCCAAATATTGCCCGTTCAGCCACAGACACTTGGTTAAATCGAACTTCGCGGGCGAGCGGTTGAGATGCTCGAAGTCGAACCGCGCGATGATCTCCTCCAGCGGCAGCTTTTCGCGATCGTCCTTCGACGACCAGCCGAGCAGACAGAGGAAATTCCGCACCGCTTCGGGCAGGAACCCCTGCTCCTGATACCAGCCCAACGCCGCGCCCTGGTCCCGCTTGCTCATCTTCGAGCCGTCGGGATTGAGGATGAGCGGAATGTGCGCGAAGACCGGCGGCGGCGCCCCCAGCGCCTCGAAAATCTCCAGGTGCTTGGGCGTATTCATAAGGTGGTCCTCGCCGCGGATGACATGGGTGATGCCCATTTCGATGTCATCGACCACGTTGACGAAGTGAAAGATGTAACTGCCGTCGGAGCGCCGGAGCGCGGTGTCGTTTTCCGGTGCGCGGTCGATGGTCACCTCGCCGCAGATGCGGTCGTGGACGGTGACCTTCTGCTTGGGCGAGCGCAGGCGGATCGCGCCGCCATCTTCGTAAGCCCGGCCATCGGCGAGCAGGCGGTCGAGATGCCGCGCGTAAATCTCCTGGCGCTGGCTCTGGAAATACGGACCGCGATCGCCGCCCACCTCCGGCCCTTCGTCCCACTCCAGCCCGAGCCAGCGCAGCCCGTCGTAAATCGCCTGGAGCGCTTCCGGGGTGTTGCGCGCCGCGTCGGTGTCTTCCAGCCGCAGCACGAACGTGCCGCCGTAGCGTTTGGCGAACAGCCAGTTGAACAACGCCGTGCGCGCGCCGCCGACATGCAGGTAGCCGGTGGGAGAAGGCGCGAAACGAACCCGGACCGCGGAATTTTCGAAACTCATCCTCGTTGGATGCCACGCCGCCGCGAGGTTGCAAACGGGAAAAGTGGATGCTCTGACGCCGTTTCTCTTTGCTCCCCTTCGGGGCCGCCCGTCTAAAATCAGAGAGCCCGCCACACGGGAGGCAACTCACGCCAATACCTCATGCACGACACGTCCATGCACGTCGGTGAGGCGGAAGTCGCGGCCTTGGAAGCGCCAGGTGAGCTGCTCATGATCGAACCCGAGTTGGTGCAGCAAGGTGGCGTGCAGATCGTGGACGTGGACTTTGCCGTCGATGACGCCGAAGCCGAGTTCGTCGGTGACGCCGTGCTGGAAGCCGGCTTTGAACCCACCGCCGGCCACCCACATGGTGAAGGCATCGACGTGATGGTCGCGCCCCACGGTCTGGCGGATCTCGCCCATCGGCGTGCGGCCGAATTCGCCGCCCCAGACGACCAGCGTGTCGTCGAGCAAGCCGCGCTGCTTGAGGTCGAGCACCAGCGCGGCGCTGGCCTGATCGGTCTCGAGGCAACGAAGATCGAGCTTTTCGTTGAGGTTGTTGACCTGGTCGCCGTGGTGGTCCCAATCGGTGTGGTAAAGCTGGATGAAACGCACACCGCGCTCGACCAGGCGGCGGGCGAGCAGGCAGTTGCGGGCGTAGGACGGCTCGTCGGGCCGGCACCCGTAACTCTCGAAGGTGGCGGCGCTTTCTTGCGAGAGGTCCATCAACTCGGGCGCGCTGGTCTGCATCCGGTAGGCGGTTTCGTAGCTGTTGAGGCGGGTGAGAATTTCGGGATCGCCGGTTTCCTCCAGCCGCTGGCGGTTGAGCGCGGCGACGGTGTCGTAAAACTTCCGCTCGGTGCCGCGGGTGAGCCCCTGCGGGCTGCGCAGGTGCAAGATGGGATCGCCGCTGCCACGGAAGGGCACGCCCTGGAACGCGGTCGGCAAAAATCCGCTGCTCCACAACGCGGAGCCGGCGCGCGGGCCGCGCGGCCCGCTTTGCAGGACCACGAAGCCGGGCAGATCGCTCGATTCGCTGCCGAGGCCGTAGGTCACCCACGACCCGAAGCTGGGGCGTCCGGGCGATTGGAAGCCTGTGTTCATGAATAACTTCGCCGGACCGTGATTGAAGAAGTCGGTGGTCATGCCGCGCAGCCAGCAGACCTCATCGACGATTTTCCGGTGATGCGGCAGCAGCTCGCTCAGGGTCATGCCGTGGCGGCCATAGTGGCTGAATTCTCGACGCGAGCCTAACAATGTTTCATTGCCCTTGAGAAAGGCGAAGCGTTTGCCGGCCATCAGACTGGCTGGCGGCGGCTGGCCGTGGTAGGCGCGCAGTTGCGGTTTGTCCTCGAACAATTCCAACTGGCTGGGCCCGCCGGCCATGAACAGGAAGATGACGTTTTTGGCGCGGGCCGCCTTCGGCGCCAGGCGCGGCGAGAGCGGGCGGATGGGATCGACGTCCACCCGCGTGCGGGCGAACCCGTCGCGGGCCAGCAGCGAATTGAGCGCGATGCTGCCCACGCCCAAGGCGCACTTTCCGAAGAAGTGCCGGCGGGTAATGTCGCGCAACGCGGCGCTTTCAGAATGCGGATTCATGGAGGAAAGATCATTCGCGGGTGATGAATTCATCGAGGTTGAAGAGGACGCGCGCGAGGGCGGTGAGGGCGGCGGCTTCCGCGTCGGGGGTGGTAGGGTGGAGCGCGCGGGCTTCGGCGGGCGCGGCGGCGAAATGGTCCCGCCACGCGAGCCCTTCGGCACGCAGGAGTTCCTGCTCGCGGGCGGAAGGGTCGCGAGTGAGCGCGAGGCGGAAAGCGAGGCGCAGGCGCTCGCCCAACACATCGTCGAACGCGCCCGGCACGTCGCGTGCCAGCCGTGCAGCCAAGCCTTGCGCCAGCTCGAGGAACATCGGGTCGTTGGCGAGGGTGAGGGATTGCAGCGGGGTATTGGAGCGGGCGCGGCGCGTGCAGGTGACTTGGAAATCGGGCGCGTCGAAGGCGCCGAAGATGGGATGCGGCGCGCTGCGGTAGAAGAAGGTGTAGAGCGTGCGGCGGAAGCGGTCGGGGCCTTCCGAGACTTCCCACTTCTTCGGGTTTTGCGTGAAGGCATATACGCCGGTGGGTTGCGGCGGATGCACGCTCGGACCGCCGAGCGAAGGATGAAGCAACCCGCTGGCCGCCAGCGCGGCATCGCGCACGATTTCGGCCTCCAGCCGCAAGCGCGACTGGTGGGCGAGCAGGAGATTGCGCGGGTCTTTTTCCTCCAGGTCGGGTCGCGCCCGCGACGCCTGGCGGTAGGTGGCGCTGGTGGCAATGAGCCGGTGCAGGTGCTTCATCGACCAGCCGCTGCGGATAAACTCGCCGGCCAGCCAGTCGAGCAATGCGGGATGACTCGGCGGCGTGCCCTGGGCGCCGAAATCCTCCTCGGTTTCCACCAAACCGCGCCCGAAATAGCGCATCCACACGCGGTTGACGGTGACGCGCGCGGTGAGCGGATTGCCCGGATCGACCAGCCAGCGCGCGAGGTCGAGGCGGGTGCGGAAC
>CAZQUC010000002.1:10010-13992 GCA_964596095.1 uncultured Enterobacteriaceae bacterium | reverse complement strand
GCGAGGCGGCCGATGAGGTAATTCTCATTCAAACCGTGGTGGAGAGTGAGTTCGAGCGGCTCGCCGCCGGTCGCGAGCGGCTCGGCCAGCACGAGCGTCAACGCGCGCGGGGTTGACAATTTTTCGCCGGAGCCAGCCCGCACGTTGATGGCCCAGCCGGAGCGCGGATCGGTGTCGATGGTGGCGCGCGCGGGGAAGTTGTCCTGCTCGTGGTCGGCGAAGGCGGCGACGATGGTGACGGGCTGGCCGCCGTGGGTGAGCTCGACGTGGGTGAGCACGAAATTCCCGTTTCTGGCCAAGCCGGGTCCGCCACCAGGCAGGGACTCGTGCGGCAGCGTGCGCAGCCGGAGCGCGGTCACGGTGGGTTCTTCCGAGAGGAAGCGCAGATGGTAGGTATCGTTGAACGACCCACGGCCGTCGGAGAGCAGCGAATTATCGGGCAGGCGCTCGAAACCGGCGTTGCTGGCGGTGGCGTAGGCGTGCCAGCCGATGGGGTTCCAGGCGACTTGCGCGAGGGGGTCGGCGGGAGAGGTGGGCTGGTTTTCATGGGGCTCGTGGGCCTCATGAGGCCTATTTTCCTCCGAAGCGGCGGTGTTTTGCTGATAAGGATCCGCCAGCAACTCGCCGCGCTCCACCGGGATGGTGGCGCCCACGTTGTTCTTGTCGGTGTCGCTGTTGAAGAACGCGTAAAGCTGGTAGTATTCCCGGTGCGTGATGGGGTCGTATTTGTGGGTGTGGCATTGGGCGCAACTGACGGTGAGGCCGAGCCAGACGGTGCCGGTGGTGTTGACGCGGTCCATCACAGCCTCGACGCGGAACTGCTCGGGGTCGGTGCCCCCTTCTTCGTTGATGAGCGTGTTGCGGTGGAAGGCGGTGGCGGCGCGCTGGCGCTTGGTCGCATTGGGCAGGAGATCGCCCGCGAGTTGTTCGATGGTGAATTGATCGAAGGGCAGGTCGCGGTTCATGGCGTCGATCACCCAATCGCGATAGGGCCACATCACGCGATCTCCGTCGATGGAGTAGCCGTTGGAGTCGGCATACCGTGCCTGGTCGAGCCAGTGCCGGCCCCAGCGCTCGCCGTAATGCGGATTGGCAAGCAGGCGGTCCACGGCGGCATTGACCGCGGCCTGGGGATCGGCGGCGTGGGCGTGGAGAAAGGGGTCCAGTTCCTCCGGGGGCGGCGGCAGGCCGGTGAGGTCGAGGTGCAGGCGGCGCAGGAGCGTGGCGGGGGCGGCTTCGGCGGACGGCGCGATGCCCTCGGCCTCCAGACGCGCGAGGATGAACCGATCGAGAGGCGTGCGCACCCAGGCGTCGTTCGTCACGGCGGGTGGCTCGGGACGCGCAAGCGGGAGAAAGGCCCAGTGGCCTTCGTAGGCCGCGCCTTGTTCGATCCAGCGGCGCAGCGTGGCGACATCGGCTTCGGTCAGCGGCGGCTTTTTGGCGGCCGGCGGCGGCATCACATCGTCGGGGTCGTGACTGAGGACGCGGACGAGCAATTCGCTGCGCTCGGGATGCCCGGGCACGATGGCGGTCGCGCCGCTTTTCAATTCCATCGTCGCGCCCTCGAAGGTGTCCAGCCGCAAGCCGCCTTCGCGCTTTTTCTCATCCGGGCCGTGGCATTGGAAGCAGGTGTTGGACAACAGCGGGCGGATGTCGCGGTTGAAGCGCACATCGGAGGCCGTGGCGGGAAGCACGAGGCCGAGCAGGAGGCCGAGGAGGGGCAGCCAGCACAAAGACACGGGCAGGCGGGACGCCTGCGCCCCCCTCGGATGGAAGCGTGAGTGGGACGTCATGGGGTATGCCAGGCGAGCGGGGGTTGGGAATGGGCTTCCGGAGCCGCATCATAATGGGCGCGGATTTCTTCCGCACGGAGGGCGCGGTCGTAAATGGCGATTTCGTCCAGCGCGCCGGTCCATGGGCGCACGTCATGGGTAAAGCCCGCCGGGCGCTGGCGGCCGACGATGACATGAAACGCCTCGTCGCCTTTTATCGCCACCACGGCGTCCTGGCCGGCGGGACGGCCGTCGAGATACCACCGCATCACGTCACGATCTCGCACGGCGGCGAGGTGGTGCCACTGGCGGAGGCGATAGGGTTTCGAGGAAAAAATGTTCATGCCCGCCGCATTCCCCGGCGGCGAGCGGTGGAGGTAGCGCAGGCGTTGCGCGGGGTGCAGCGCGCCGGCCACTGAATTCGCGGGACCGGTCGATTCGATGACGGAAAGATACGACTGCCGCACGCGGGCGCGCTGGCCGGGGAGCGGGGGCGCGGACAGCTTCGGCCACGGCGCGGCGGCCTCCAGCAACCCGAGCGCGGTGGCGTGGGATTGGGAATCCGCGCGCATCCACAACTCCAGGGTGTAACCATCGGCCGCGTTCAGATCCGGCAAGGCGTCGGAGGTGGCGAAACCGGCTTCCTCTCCGCCGGAAAATTCCGCCCAGGCATTGGCCAGCTCACCGTTTGCCAGCGTGGCCCGCCGCGGCGCGCCGAAGGGTTCCAAGGCAAAAGCCGGGCCGGCCTCGTTGGGCACGGCCTCACCAGCGGGCGCGTCGAACCGCCACCAGGCCCGCGGCGCGCTGGCCCGGACCGCCGCGGCATAGGCGGGACCGAGCGGCAGTGGATTCGCCGGCAACGCACGCGGCTCCAGGAAATCGCCGCTCGCTTCCGAACGGGAGGTCAGCACCTGCGCCGCGGTGTCGATGGTCACCACCTCGCCGGCGGTGGCCAGATATTCGCGGCTGGAGGATCCGGCGTTGTCGAGCAGCGTGGCCATGACCTTGCCTTCGCGCACCAGCATGGCCGACGGGCCGTCGGGGGTGACGGTCACGGAAAACGACGTGCCCAGATCGAGCAGCGCCGCGCCCGGCATTTCCACCACGAACCCGACGGCGGCTTCCGGCACCCGCGCGGCCAGTTTGCCTTCGGTGACGAAGACATGCATCGCGTCGATCAACCTGGCGCGCGCCGGGGCCTGCAGGGTCAGGGTCGCGCCGCTGGGGTAGGCCAGCGTGAGTTCGCCGGCGGTGAGTTCCAAGTATCCGGGCCGCACGTCGGCCGAGCGTCCCGGCTCCCGGCCGTCGAACGTCCAGCGCGCATCTTCCCGCGCGACGACTTGGGCGATGGGCGGCGCCTCGGACCGGGCGGCCGTGGCCGATCGCCGGGCGGTGAAATGCTCGAAGGCCCACACGCCGAGACCGCCCGCCACGAAGGCCGCCGCGATTTTACCCAGCGAACGCCAGCGACGCTTGGGTGGAAGGACGGCCGCGGCCGCGGGCGGCAGGACGGCGAAACCGGACGGGGCCGCCCTCCCGGCGGCGCGCGCCTGCAACGCGCCGTGCAGGCTCATCCAGGCGAGGTAGCGTCGCCGGGCCGCTTCGCTGGCGGCGAGGCGTTCGTCCAGCGCGCGCACCTCTTCGTCGGTCGCCAAGCCGTCGGCCACGCGGGCGCAGAGGGAGTCGAATTCGCGGAAATCGTCGTTCATGGTGAAAGAAAGGGTGTCATGGACTGAATGGACTCAGGGAGTGGGATCCCAGCCTTCGCGGCGTAATGCACGTTCGATGCACTCCAACAGGGCGGCGCGGAGGCGTTCCAACGCGTAGTAAAGTTGATGCGCGGTGCGGCCGGTGCGGTGGGCGAGTTCGCCGATGGTGCCGGCGCCTTCGTAGCGGCAGGCCAGCAGCTCGCGCTCCGGCGCGCCCACTTTGGAGAGACACTCCGCCAAGGCGCGATGGCGCGCTTCCTCGTGGGGGAGCGTGCTGGCATGGGTTTCGTGCAGCAGCTCCATCGTGTGCTCGCTGAAAAAATGCGTGCGCCGCGCCGCGGCCCGCCGCCATTTCAACACCTCGAAATAGGCGAAGCGCAACGCCCACGGCAGGAACTCGCGCTGCGGATCGTAATCGGCCGCCTTGCGCCACAGCACCGCCGCCGTCTCCTGCAACACGTCATCCACATCGCGTGGATACGGCAGCAACGAGGCGACGTA
>CAZQUC010000002.1:0-9910 GCA_964596095.1 uncultured Enterobacteriaceae bacterium | reverse complement strand
CAACCTCAAAATCCATGAAAACCCCGCTTTGGACCGCCGCCCTTGTTTGCCTCTACTCCAGCCTGACCCCGGAAGCCACCGCTGCCGTCGTGCTGGCCATTGATGTCGATGAACGAACGGCGGATGGATCAGCCGTTGTCGGGAGCACCCAAGAGGGTTTTCAATCGTTTGTGATTGGCAATGCCGGAGGAAATGTGATCCAGAACACACCCACGACCCGCACCTTTGGCGCGCTCTCGGTGACGCTGGCCGGAGTGGCGGGCAACGTCGCCACCACGGGCACCACCACGCCGGGCTTCGGAAGCTCTATCGTGGCGGACTACGACGACCGTATCCGCGGTTCGGCGGCCGCGCCCCAGCCCAACAACAGCCCCACTTTCACCTTGGGCAATCTGCTCGGCGACTTCGTTTTTTCCCGTGACAACAACAATGGCGGGCTGGACATCACCATTGGGGGACTAGTGCCTTCAACCAATTACACCCTTGAGCTTTGGTCCTTTGACAATGGCAGCACCGGCACCCGCGTTTCCGACTGGACGGCCAACGGGGCATTGATCCAAGAGGACTACACGTTCAGCGGAACGAACAACACCAGCTTCTCCGCGCCGGATGACGATTTCGGTAAATTCACCGCCACCATCACCACGGATGCTTCGGGATCGGTGCTCCTCAGCGGACGCCGTGATGAAACCAGCCGCGGCACCACCGGCAACATCGACTTCGGCGTCTTCTTCAACGGCCTGCGAGTCTCCACCATCCCGGAACCCTCCGCCGCGTTGATGGTGCTGGCCGGCGCGGCTCTGGGCGCGCGGCGGCGCTCCCGCCGCTGAGGGCAACGTGATTTTTGCCGATCCTCTTCGGGCCCGCCGCTTCTCTGCCTTCCCTCCCGATGGCGATATCACTCATTACTACTGGTTAAAAACCAACCCTTTAAGCATATGCAACCCCCTCGGCTTTTTTCATATTCTTACCAGCTCGCCGCGTCCGCCTTGTCCTGCCTGATCCTGACGGCCACCGCGAAGGCGTCGCTGCTCAAACTCGACTTCGACCATACCTCGCAGATCACCCAGAGCGGCTGGGAATCATTGAGTGCCAACGATGCCGACCTCGGCGATTCCTGGTCGCGCGGGAACGTCCCACTGCAAGGCGGCGGCACGGTCAGCGTCAGCATCACGCCCGTGGGCACGCCGACGTTGGATTCCCGCGACCGGCGCAACACCACCCCTTTCGGCGGTGCGGTGACTGACATGTGGCTGGATTTCCTGTTCGCCAACAACGGCTTCACCCCGGACGACGGGTTTGACATCGAAATCGCCGGCCTGTCGCCGAACCTCTATTATCCGGTGCGTCTTTGGTCGTTTGACAAACAAAGCACGGGCACGCGCCATTCCACTTGGAACGGGGTGGAATATATCTTCGATGGCTCCCACATCGCGCCGGAGGACGATCAGACCTACACCTTCACCATTCACGCGCGGACCGACAGCGCGGGCACGCTCCGCCTCGAAGCGCGGGCCAATCGGCCGGAGGAGGGCAACACGGGGACGCATCACGTCTTCCTCAACGGCCTGGAACTCGGCGATCCTCCGGCCGGCCTCGTGGACATCGCCGCTTCCCAAACCACCATCGACCGGACCACGCCCGCCGAGGCCACCGTCGCCACTCTCTCCATCCAGCACCAGGCGCAGCCCGTGCCCGCGGTCACTTACACGCTGGCCGCCGGGGAGGGTGATACCGACAACGCGCGGTTCCAGATTTCCGGCAGTGAATTGAAGCTGACGGCCGCGGCCGCCAGTTGGCCGGCCGGCACCGTCTTCCACGCCCGGGTCCGCGCCACCGAGACCGGCGGCGCGTTTCTGGAAAAAACGCTCGCGCTCACCATCGTCGGCGACGGTCCCCCTCCCTTCGCGACATCCCTGCTCAAACTCGACTTCGACCACACCTCGGTCATCACCCAAGAAGGCTGGGAATCGTTGAGTTCCCTGGATGCCGACCTCGGCCTTCCCTGGTCGCGCGAAAACGTTCCGCTGGAGGGCGGCGGTTCCGTGAGCGTCAGCGTCACGTCCGTGGGGTCGCGCCCGCTGGATTCCCGCGACCGGCGCAACCAGCCCCTTTTCGGCGGCCCGGTGGAGGACATGTGGCAGGACTTCCTGTTCCTCAACGGCGGATTCACCCCGGACGACGGGTTTGACATCGAAATCGCCGGCTTGCAGCCGGGCCGGTATTATCCGGTGCGGATCTGGTCCTTCGACTCCCAAAGCAACAACCCGCGCCTTTCGACCTGGAACGGCGTGGAATACGTCTTCAACGGCGCAGACACGGAGCCGCAGAACGACCAGACTTACACCTTCCTGCTCAACGTGCCGACCGACGGGACGGGCAAGCTCGTCATCCAGGCGCGGGCCAACCGCCCGGAGGTGGGCAACGCCGAAGTGCATCATGTTTTCATCAACGGTCTGGAACTTGGCGAAGCCTCCGCCGGCCCCACCTCCATCGTGGCTTCCAAAACGACGATCCACAAAGACGAACCCGCCGGAACCACCGCGGCCACCTTTTCCGTCCTGCACGAGTCGCCCGCGCCCGTGATCACTTACACGTTGGTCGCGGGGGAAGGCGACACCGACAACGCGCGCTTCCAGTTTGACGGCAACGCCTTGAAGCTGATTTCCGCGGCCGGTGAATGGCCTCTCGGCACGGCCTTCAACATCCGCGTCCGCGCCACCGAGACTGCCAGCCTGTTTGTGGAACAGACCCTCACCTTCACCATCGTCAATGATTCCGACTACGACGGCTTGGATGACGACTGGGAGTTGCGCTATTTCCCTGCGCTGACCACGGCCAGTGGCGGAGACGATGGCGACGGCGACGGCTTGACCAATATTCTGGAACAGGCCCGCGGCAGCGATCCGACCAAGACCGACACCGACGGCGACGGCTTGAGTGATCTGGTCGAAACCAATACCGGCGTTTACGTGGACGCCGAGCACACCGGCACCGATCCCGCGCGGGCGGACACCGACGGCGATGGGTTGAGCGATGCGGTGGAAACCAACACCGGGGTTTTCGTGAGCGCCACCGACACGGGCACTCATCCGTTGCGGAAAGACACCGACCGCGACGGCTACACCGACGGCGAGGAAGTCGCCCGGCCCGGGGGTTACGCCATCGATCCCAACCAGATCGACACCGACGATGATGGATTCAACGACAAGGAGGAAATCACCAACGGCGCCAACCCGCTGTCCGCGGCGAGCACCCCGACCTTCATGGCGTGGCTGGCCGCCTACTGGCCGCTGGATGAGTTGACCGGCGAACCCGGCGCGCTCCTCACTCCGGACCGCGCCCAAGGCCTGCATCTCTCCGCTTCGAACCTGAACCAATCGTCGATCATCGAAGGGAAATTCGGGACCGCCATCAGCTTCAGCAGCGGCGCCAACACGCTGCTCAGCCGCGTGTGGCAGCCGGAGGACCCGCTACCCCTCTCGCGGTTCCCCAACTGGACGATCTCGCTGTGGCTGCGCGGCAATGGCTCCGGCCAGAGCGATCTGCGCTTTTTCTCCGAAGGCAGCACCACCAACCAGACGCCGCTCCTCAACCTCGGCACCCACAACTCCGGTGCCAACGGCGTCATCGATGTCTTTTTGCGGAACACCGGCGGCGAGCATCAACACAGCTTCGTCGAGCCGCTCATCGGCGACGACTGGCATCACATCGCCTTGGTCAACGACAGCCTGAACGCGCAACTGTATCTCTACATCGACGGCGAATTCGACAGTGCCTTCGCCTACGTCGATCTCGCCTCGACGGCCATCAACACCACCTCCATCGGCGGCATACTGCGGGCCGCGCCCAGCCATTGGTTCACCGGCGATATCGACGAAGTCAGCCTCTGGCGTGGCGCCTTGTCCGAAGACCAGATCGCCGGGCTGGCCGCGGCCACCACGTCGCTGCTGGGTCCGCCACCCGCCGGAGACGATTTCGCCATCACCGTGGTCACGCGCGATCCCGGCTCCGGCGCGATCGCCCTGACTTGGGAATCACAAACCGGCGTGAACTACACCATCGAATACTCCACCACGCTCGCTCCTTCGTGGACCACCGTGCCCGGCACGATCCCGGGCCAGGCAGGCACGACGACCCATGAAGTTTCCGAAGGGCTGCCGGCCGGAGGGACGCTCTTTCTCCGCGTGCGACGCGAAAATTGAGAGCGGAAACCGCGGAACATTTTCTTGTCCCAAATTTTCCTGCCTTCTTTCCCGGCGTTCGCCGCTGCGGACGCCGGGCCATCTGCCCGACAGCGATTCATCCCTTGTCATCCACCCCCAGCGATGCCGCAACGATCTTTGTTTCTTCCGCTCGCCGCAATGCTGGCGTGGCTCCCGACGCTTCCGGCTGCCCCGGCGTTTTTCGATTTTGATGATGACGATGCCGCCAGTCCCACCCAGCCCGGTTGGACGAGTCTCAAACAACCATCGCTGACCGCCACCAGCCAGGGCCTTTCGGTGACCATTACGCCCCTTGGCGCGGTGACGATCGACGACCGGGATCGCGCGGCCGCCAATGGCGGAGGGGATCAGGCGGACCTGTGGCGGGACTTCATTTTTGCCAACGGCAGCTCCACCGAAGGCACGGGCCTCCAGATCGCCATCACCGGTCTGGAACCGGAAGCCGACTACCCGATCACGCTGTGGGCCTTCGATAAATCAAGCACCAACCGGCGCATGGCGGAATGGTCGGCCAACGACGGTGACGGCGGCGCATTTCAAAGCAAAGGCACGCTGGCCTTCAATGGCAACGAGGCCGCGCCCACTTCGCTGGAGGACTACCGGCTCGACTTCACCATCACCGCCGACGCCGCGGGCGAAGTGATCCTGCGCGGATTGAAAAGCGCGGACGGCACGGCCGGGACTCACAATGTGTTCTTAACCGCGCTCGCCCTCGGCGAAGGCGGGCCGCCGGGCACCGAACCGGTTGAGGGCGAACCGCTGCGGATCAATGAGCTTCTCGCCTCCAACTCCCGCGGGTTGGAGGACGGCTTCGGCGACAACGAAGACTGGATCGAGCTGCACAACCCCAACACCGCCGCCGTCAGTCTCGCGGGCTGGACGTTGACCGACGACGCCACCCAGCCTGCAAAATGGACCTTTCCCGAAGGTGCGAGCATTCCGGGCCAAGGGTATCTCGTGGTCTTCGCCTCCGGCAAAGACACCGTCGATCCCGACGGTCGTTTCCACACGAATTTCAGCCTCTCCGCCGCCGGCGAATCTCTCTCCCTCTTCCCGCCCGCGGCCGCCGAGCCGGAGGACGCGCTCGCGATGTTCCCTCCGCAGGCCACCGACGTGAGCTACGGCCGGCCGGCCGGCGCGGCGGAGACCTGGGGTTATCTCACCCCGCCCACGCCCGGCGCGGCCAATGCGGAAACGAGTTACGAAGGCTTGGTCGAGGGCCCCGCGTTCTCCGCCACGCGCGGGTTTTATGACGCTCCCTTTACCCTCACGCTCGCCACCGCCACCGAAGGCGCGGTTCTCCACTACACGCTCGACAGCTCGCTGCCGACCGCAGCCAGCCCCGTCTATGGCGAGCCGCTCGCCCTCACCGGCACCACCGTCGTGCGCGCCATGGCGCTCAAACCCGGCTGGATGCCGACCAAGGTGGTGACCCACACTTACATTTTTCCCGATCAAGTCGCGCAACAACCCGCCGCGCCCGAGGGCTTTCCCGCGACGTGGGGCACCGACAGCGAGGTCAACAGCAACGACGGCGCGGGCAATGGCACCGTGCCCGCCGATTACGAAATGGACCCACGCGTGGCCGCCGCCGCCCTGCCCGGCTATGGCGTGCGCGAGGCGCTGCTCGATCTGCCCACGCTCTCGCTCGTGCTGCCCCGCAATGACCTTTTCCATGCCACCACCGGCATTTACTCCCGTCCCACCGTCAGAACGGAACGTCCATGCAGCCTCGAATTGATCCATCCCGACGGTGCCGAAGGCTTTCAGGAAAACGCCATCGTCGAAATCCACGGCAACTCCAGCCGCCGCCCCTGGCGGATGCAGAAACATAGCTTCCGCGTCACCTTCCGCGGCAGTGTCGGCCTCTCCAAACTGCGCTACCCCATTTTTCCCGACTCTCCGCTCGACCGTTGGGACAAACTCGTGCTCCGCGCGTGCTTCACCGATTCCTGGGGGCTGGTCAGTTGGGATCCCGGCCGCTACCGCCCGAACGACAGCCAATACCTGCGCGACGTGTGGATGAAGCAGTCGCTCGCCGACATGGGCCATCCCTCCACGCATGGGAATTTCTGCCATTTGTATGTCGATGGGTTGTATTGGGGCCTGCACAATCCCACCGAACGCCTGGAAGCCACTTATTTCGCCGACCGCTTCGGCGGCGAGGAAACCGATTGGGAACTCAACGCCGATTTCGAAAGCCCCGGCCCGCGCTGGAACGCCATGATGACCTCCTCCTCCTGGACGCAAATCCAGACCTTCGTCGATGTGGAGAATTTCGCCGACTACATGCTGCTGCACATCTTCGCCGACGCCGAGGACTGGCCGCACCACAACGGCTACGCCGCCACCTGCCCCGCCCTCGGGTTCCCCTTCCGCTTCTTCGTGTGGGACCAGGAAATCGTCCTCGACAACCACAACATGAACCGCATCGACGACAACCGCGGCGCGGGCGCGTTGTTTCAGAAATTGCGGACCTATCCCGAATTCCGCCTGCTCTTCGCCGATCGCGTGCAGCGCCATCTTTTCAATGGCGGAGCGCTCACCGCCGCCATCGCCGGCCAGCGATATCTCGCGCTCGCCGCGCAGATCGACAAAGCCATCGTCGCCGAATCCGCCCGCTGGGGCGACACGCGTTCCAGCCTCCCCTACGGCACCACCATCCAGCAACCCAGCCCGCTGACCAATTTCAACCATCAGAATTATCCGCCCGCCCCCAACGGCCCGAATTTCTTCTTCACCCGCGAGCAATCATGGCTCGTGGAGCGGGATAACATCGTCAACAACTACCTCCCGGACCAGCACAACCCCGCCAACACTTACGCCACGACCCGGAAACTGCGCGCCCGCAACCTCTGGCCGGCGCTCGAACCTCCGGTGCTCAGCCAGCACGGCGGAACCCTGCCGGAGCAAGGGCTGGCGCTGACCCTCACCCACCCCAACGCCGAAGGCACGATCCATGTCACCACCGACGGCCGCGACCCACGCGACCCGGCCACCGGCGATCCCGAAGGCGAGGCCTACACCGAGCCGCTCACCGTCAGCCGAGCCGACGTCATCAAAGCCCGCGTGCGCAATGGCACGGCCTGGAGCGCGTTGACCGAAGCCGCCTTCGTCGTCGCCAGCCAGCCCGCCTCCGCCGCCAATCTGGTCATTTCCGAACTCCATTACCAACCCGCCGGCAATGCGCTGGAGGAGTTTCTCGAGCTCCTCAATATTTCCGACACGATGGTGAACTTGGGCGGCGCGGCGTTCACCACGGGCATCGAGTTCACGTTCGCCGAAGGCGTCACCCTCGCGCCCGGCGCGCGCGTCATTCTGGTTCGGAATGCCGCCGCGTTCGCCGCCCGCTATGGGGAAGACGTGACCGTGGGCGGCGCCTACACCGGCGCGCTCGACAACGCCGGCGAAACCCTCAGCCTCGTGGCCGCCAATGGCGACTCCATCGCCGAATTCGCCTATGCCCCCGCCGCCCCCTGGCCGGCCGGCGCGGCCGGTGGAGGCTATAGTCTGACCTTGCTGATTCCCACCGCCAAACCCGACCCCGCCCTGCCCGGCTCCTGGCGCGAAAGCGTCGCCGCTGGCGGCAGTCCCGGCGCCGGCGATGCCCTCCCCTACACCCTCGGCCCGCCCGAGGCCGATGACGATGGTGACGGCGTGCCCAATCTCTTCCACTACGCCCTCGTCGGCACGCCCGAGTTGCAGCCTTTGGAGAACGACACGTGGCAATTCACCCTCGTGCGTCGGCCTGGCGCCGATGCCGCCACGATCGCCCTCGAAACCTCCATTGATCTCGTAACCTGGGAGCCGCTCACCACCTCTCCCGTGCTTTCCCGCACCGCCGACGGCGGGCGCGAAATATGGCCGCTGCCCCCTTCCCCGTCACCCGACACGCCTCTCTTCGTCCGCGTCAAAGGCGCGCTGCGGTGAGCGCGCCCAGCGGTGAATGTTCCACATGCCGTCAGAAACCGACGGTCCAGAACGCGCGGGAGGAGATTTTTTCCGCGTCGGGCAGGGCGATCCAACGCTCTTTGTAACGCTCGCCCCAACTGTCGCTGAAGGCGATTTCGTTGGTGTCCTTGTTGTAGCCGATGATGAGCACGACGTGGCCGGACTCGTCCGAGGACTTCAGCGGCGCTTGTTTGGATTGGGCGGCGAGTTTTTGCGTCCATTCCTTCCAATCGGTGACGCCTTTGCGGGCCGTGGTTTGGCCGTTGGCCCGCTCGTTGAATTCCTTGGTGCTGTGCATCGACCAGATGATGGGCACGCCGCGGTCGATCCGTTTCGCGAGGTCGCGCAGTTTCAGTTCCCCCTTCCACCGCTCGAAGCCGCGCCCTTTGCGACGGAGGTCGCGTTCGACGCCTTCGAGCAAGGCCTGCACGCTGGTGCCGCCGCCGTAGCCGGAGCCGCCGGCCATGGCCAGCACATACATGTCCGCCGGCACGTCGAGATAGCGCATGGCCCGCTCCGCGGTGGCCGGCACGCAGTAGCCCTTCGGCCCCTGGTCCACCATCGGGATGTCGCCGATGACCACGTCGCCGTTATCGCGCTTCTCCACATTGGCCAGCGCGCGGGCTTTCACGGCGGCCTCGGGCGTGCGCTTGATGCGGCCGCCGCTGTCCGCGAAAGCGATGGTTTCGATCTGGAAGCCGACGTATTCGCCATCCGTTTCGGAGAGCAGCAGGGCATGGCCGCGCCAATCCCAGCGGCAGACCGTGCGCCGTCCCTCGCCTTCGCCGAAGCGCTGGCGCTGGGGTTCGCCCAGCTTGGCCTGCAAGGCCGCGGTGAGGGTGGCCATGTCCTTCGACATCGCTTCGCGCAAAATGCGCGCGGCTTCCTTGGGCGGCGCTTCTTTGTCGAAATGCTCCTCGCCGCTGCCCTTGGCGGAAAAGGAATCGCCTTTGTTCGCATACACGACGGAAAGGCTCGTCACCTTGTCCTCCGCCGCATAGAGCGCGAGGGAATACGGACGCGCGCCGAAGAGCCGCGTCGTGGCGCCGGGATACGCGCGATAGCTGCTCTGGAGATTGGTCTTCGATTCACCACGCAGGCGCAGGGCTTTCGCCACCTCCTCCGCCGGCCGCTCCCACAGCGCGGTGGCGGTGAACAAGGACAGCCCGGCCGCCTCGTTCAACTGCTCCGGCGTCACGTCGTCGTGCGCGCCCGGCTGGCCGCCGGCGGCCAGGACCGCGGCCTGGCTTCTGACGTAGTCCTGATCCGCCGCCGACAGTTGGCTCAGATTGAGGGTGAAGGGGGTGCCATCCTCGCGCACGATCCCCACCGTTTCACCCTGCACGCGGGTGAGGCGGGCTTTGATCACGCGGCCTTGCTGGTCGGTGAACGGGCGGAATTCCTGACCGGCGGCCGGATCGGCCACCAGCAGGCACGTCAGCGCGAGAAGAAACAGTTTCGGGCGTTTCATGATGTGACGAACAACGCCGGAACAGCGCGTTGTCACAGGAAAAATGTGTGATTGTTCGGAAAAAATCGCGGTTGCCGATGGCTCCTCGTGCGAGGCGCCCCCCTCCTCGGCGTCAAGTTACCGCGACGCTCCCGAAGAAGCGCATTCTGGAGTGTGGACGGCTTGCCTCCCGGGGGGTGAGGGACAGATCAGCCCCCGAACTCCCAACAGCCCCTTCCTTCACTTCTCTCGGCCGCGCTCCCTCATGGGCAAGCCGATGAAC
>CAZQUC010000001.1:0-66407 GCA_964596095.1 uncultured Enterobacteriaceae bacterium | reverse complement strand
CGGGCCAGCCGTCGAGATCGAAATCCGCCACCCGCACCCGGCCGCCGCCGTGACTGCCCCGGCCGGCTTCGACAAAGGTGCCATCGCCCAAGCCGCGGAAAAGCACGGCTTGGCTGGTGGTCGCGTAGCCGAGGTCGGGTTTGCCGTCGCGGTCCGCATCGCCCGTGAAGAGATGGCGGATCAGATCGTCCTCCAGACCCAGCGCGCGGGGCGGCTGGAATCCACCCAAGCCGTCGCCGAGATAAATTTCTACGTCCCAATCGAAGCGCGCGACCTGCAAGGCAGCCGCCAGATCGGGATGGCCGTCGCCGTTGAAATCCGCGGTGGCCAAGGCATCCGGCTCCACGTTTTCTCGGATCGCGACCGGTGCGGCGAACGTGCCATCGCCGAAGCCGTGGAGGAGGACGAGCGAGCCATTGACCGCCCCGGAATCGCCGCCGCAACTGACGGCCAGGTCCACCTTGCCGTCACCGTCGAAATCTGCCGCCACGAGGTCGTTGGGGGACGGTCCCGCCGGGGTGGGCGGCTGGAGCGTGAAGCCGCCCGCGCCATCGCCGCGCAGCACCGAAACGGCATGGAGGCTGCGGCTGGTGATCGCCACGTCTGCGAAGCCGTCACCATCGAAATCGGCGGCGAGCAGGGCATTGGTCCGCCCGTCGGCGGCGGTCGTTCCCGGCAGTGGCAGGCGCGTGACTTCGCCGAAGCCGCCGCCGGCCAGGCCGGGGGCGACGAGGAATTGCTGCGGTTGCAGGCTGTTGAGCTGGCCGCCCGCGGCCAGATCGGCCACGCCGTCCCCGTTCCAGTCGCCCGTGATCAGGCGGCTGGCGGAGAGGCCGGGAATCTCCTGCCGCGGGCCGAACCGGCCATCGCCGAGGCCGGGCAGCACCACCGTGAGCCAACTGGCATTGGCCGCGCCATTGGCTACGAGGAGGTCCGGCACGCCGTCGCCCGTCACCTCGGCCACCGCCACATCATCCGCGCCGAAACCTCTCCACAAATCCGCCACCGCGGGCAGGGCGGGGAGACCGCTCAGCCGGCCTCCGCCCTCATTGAAGTAAAGCTGGGGGAGGCCGAAGTCCGATGGCTGGGAGACCAGCAGGTCGGTGTCGCCGTCGCCATCGAAATCGGCGAACACGATCTGATCCGCGAGGCCGGTCACGTAATAATCCGGCGGCTCGAACGTGCCATCGCCGTGGCCGAGCCGCACCATCAGGGTGCGGGTGAGGCGATTGGTCGCGACGAGGTCGGGCTGACCGTCATCGTTCAGGTCGCCCACTTCCACCACAAAGGCTCCTTGAGTGAAGGCGACCGGCGCCTCGAAGGTGCCGTCGCCTTTCCCGAGCAGGATCGCGTTGGAGGTGACAATGTCCGGATGCGCATCCACCTGCGGATTGACATTGGCCACCACCAGCCGGGCGCCGCCCTCCGGCACCGGCAGCAGGAGTTCGTCCGCGAAAACGCCGCCACCCGCTCCCAGCCGCACGGCCACGGCGGATTCGTTGTTCCGGTAAACGGGGTAAGCGAGGTCGAGCCGGCCATCGCCGTTGAAATCCCCCGTCGCCACGTCGGACACACCGTCCGCCGCGATGGTTTCCGCCTCCGCAAAGGAACCGTCGGCCCGGCCGCGCAGCAGGGAAAGACTGCCGGGGCCGTCCCCGCCTTCGTTGGCCGTGATGAAGTCCAGCACCTCGTCGCCATCGACATCCGCCGCGAGCAGGGCCACCGGCTCCGCGCCGCAGGGATAGAGAACGCGCGCCGCATTGGTCTCGGGCGTGAGGGCCAGCCACACGGCGATGTTGTCCGTGCCGCGGTTGCAGGTGGCGAAGTCCGGCATGTTGTCGCCGTTGAAATCGCCAAACACCGCGTCGCTCACGTCGCGGGTTTCGTCAGGTGTCTCGTCACGGGTGTCGTTTTTCGTGCGCAGGCGTTGTCCGGCCGATTTCTCGTCAGAGCAAAAATAAGCTTTGAAAAAGTCTTCCGGGGTCTGCCCATCCCTCAAGTTCACGGTCCCCGAGGCTCCCAGCTCTCCGGTCTCTGCATCGACTATTTTAAAAATAATTAAGGGTCTCAAATCCGGATCGGGCCACACTAGCCATCTTACTTCCCATTTTGTTCCGTCCGGTCTTCTGCAATATCCATGGCCTGCAAATTGACACCCGGTGAACACACCCATAACGGCCAGGATCGCCACGGTCTGAAGGATTCGGCAAAGGGTTGCTTTCATTGATCTTAGTGAGTTGTAGGTTGGCCTGCAACAAGGTTCCGGTTTGATGTATTTTTTCAGGGAGCGCGAAAAAGCAGGCAAGAGCGGGAGGATTGTCGCTTCCCGGCCATGCTCCGTTCAGCGGGCGAAATCACCGGCGGGCGGAAAGCGGGGTTCGGCGTCCTTCCATTCGAAAGTGCCGGAGTCCCCGGCGGCGGAACCCGATCCGGCCTTGATGCGATAGGTCGAGGGGTCGAGCGACGTTTCTCCGGGCGGAAAGACGCCGGTTCCCGGTTCCCGCTTATACTCGAGCACGACCTGGCCGCTGCCGTTGCGCTGGGTGACCGTCATTACATCGCCCGCGCGAAGCGAGGCGTCCAGCTTGACCGAGCGGTCCGCGGCGATATTGAGGGTGCCGCGCAGGTCCGCGAAGGGGACGTTCACGGGCGCATCAAGGCTCCAGTCGAGCGTGCCCTGGTTTTCTCCGGGGTAAACATGAGTGCCGGACGCGCTGACCACGCGGCCGGTGGTGCCCATTGCGATCAGGGAGCCGGTATCCAAAAAAACGGGATCTGTGAAGGGCTTGAGGCGGAACTCGTGCGCGTCAACCCGGAAACGCAACTGGAACTCCATCGTCGCCGAGGGCGTGGCGAGGCCGGGGGCGAAGTGTTTGACCAGCGTGGCGTCGATCGTCCACTCACTCAGGGGGATGGTGTTGCTCTCCCGTTCCTGCTGGATGATGGTGACATCGCCCGCGGAGGGCGAACTATCGGCTGGCAGCGGGAAGGTGACCATCGTCTTGGTCACGGATTTCGCTGGAATTTCGGCGGTCGCGCCGCCCTCGACGCGCACGGTGGCGGGCGCCTCCGGGTCGAAGTGTCCCTGCACATACACTTCGTCGGTGGATTCCGTAACCCCCATGCGAAGCATGGCGGGATTGAGCAACTGGAATGAGCCGTTGGCCGCCGGGCCGGCGAAGCAGGTGAAGCGGGCACCGGGAAATCCCGCCGTCTGGTCCACGCGCAGCCCCCTGGCGTCGAGGTAATCGAGCACGGTGTCGAGGTTGAACGGCCGCTGGGGAGGCTCGGTGTGGTAGATGTGGCTGCCCCCGAGCAGTAGCTCGAACAAGGGCGGCGTGGTGCGGTTGAAGGCCCAGGCGTCAGCCACTTTATCCGTCCACCCGGCATACAGGGCCGCGCCGCGCGCATAGCAGGTCTCGCGGAAGGAGGCGGCTCCGGCGGCCGCGCTGTAACAGGTGTCGAAAACCACCAGGCTGTTGCGCGAAAAACCCCAGCGTTTGCGCACGAACTCGGACGTGATGGCGTAATACGACGGCGACTTGGTCCGTTTCAACCCCTTGTTGGTGCGGGAGCCATACTGCACGTAAATGGTTTCGCCGAGTTCGCCGCTCTTTTCGAAGAAAAACGTGTCACCGTAAAGGGAGTGGTAGAGGGCATCGATTTCGGGAGTGGACAGCGTGGAGGTGCCGAGCACGAAAAACTCGAGGTGACGGACCGGGACATCTTCCTCCAGAATCTCAAGGTTCAAGACCGCGCCGTGGCTATCGACATAAAAAACGCCGATGTCATTGCCGACGCTGGAGACGGCGAGGAAGTTGGCGAGCGAGGCTTCCCCGCCCTGCACATTGTAGCCGGCCTGGTTGAAGGCCGGGACTACCGTCTGCAGCATCGGAGCGTCGATCCCGATCCCGGTGGGCTGGAAAAGCACCGCGCGCCGGGAGACGGGCAGGCCGGTCGTGCCGCTGACGCTGCGCGGGGAGCGCCCGCCAGCGAGGGAAACACCCGCCCGTCCGGCCGCGCCCCCGCCGTTGAAGAACTCCTTATCGACGCCGTTCTCATACTCGGAGGGGTCGGCGGGCGGACGGTTGTCGATGATGACCAGCGGCCGGCCGTCGCGGAACCGGGCCGAGACCGTGCCGTCCGCGGAAAGGCTCACCGCCTCGAGATCCGGATGGCTCCGCAGGATGGCGGCCACGGCCACGGCGTCCGCTTCCGCGTCCTCACCCGGCAGCGCTCCGATCTGCTCCGCCACCGCGTCGAGAATCTCGTGGCGCCGGGCATCGGAAATCGGCGCCGCCGGGCCGGGCCGTTCGATGGCCGCGATCCGCAGCAAGCCCTGCAATCCCTCCCGCTCCATGCTCACCGAGCGCTGCGCGGTCAGGAAGACCGGCTTCCAGTATTCGGGGAATTGCCCGTCCCACTGCTGCACCTCGAAGTAATCGAGCGCGGGATCGCCCTCCCAGGAAAGCTCCAGCCGGTCGGCGACCGGTTCCACCCGCGTGATCCGGAACGTCTCCTGCGCCGTCAGGGAGCCAAGGGCCAGCCACGCGCCCGCCATGCCGGTCAGCCATCGTCCGCTGCCGCTCGAATAAGGAATTCCATTTTTCATGATCCCAGTGGGTTAGGTGTGAGCGTTTCATCCCGGAGGAAGGACGCCTTCCCTCCCCCGGCCGGGAATCGACCGCGGAGCGGCGGCCGGAGCGAGAGTAACGGCAGGGCGGCCCGGGGGCAAACGGTTCTTCTGATGAATCGCGAACGTTTCATCAATGAGAAGAAAGACTTCATCCTGCAAACCAATGAGAAGGGACAATTCTACCCTCCCATGCTATCCGTCCCTTTACTTCCGGCTTTCTGTGAATGATCTCAATCTCTCACCATCCCATTTTCCTTTTGAGCACCAGAATCCAGAACCCCCCGTGCGGGCGCAGGGGAGTGAAACGGGGAGTCACCAGTGATGCGGCCATCCAGCTTTCAAGGATGGCAAGGAACGACTGCCCATCAGCAAGGCAGCGCTGGTGGTGTTCTTGCTTCAGCGGATTATTTTGCTGGACAGCTTGAAGTGGACAATGATTGATTTCCCTCGTCAGCGAGTTCACCGGATGACCGCAATATGAAGACGAGCAGACCTGCGGTCCGTAAAGACGCAAAGGTTTTTGTTCTCTTGATCTTTGGTGGCGAGCCGGCATTTCGGCAATGAGGACTTGACAATTTCAATCCATTATATATCATTATTATCAATAATTTGTTTTCAAACAAACACTTCACTTCATGTAAGTATCGCCGTCGCTCGCCGGATCGAGCCACCACCCGCAACCAGGAGACGCCATGCCACTCAAACCCTATGTCTCATCGAGTCTGGCGCTGTTGACGTGGCTGTGGCTGCCGGTCACGGCCCAGACCACAGCGCCGCCGGAGCTGCTGGTGGCTTCCGACGACCCGTCGCCCCTCGGCGCGGCCGCCTCGCTGGGCAACGTCAACGTGCCGGTGATGAACGAGCGCGGGGAGTTCCTTTTTTTCAGCCGGAATCCGCAACCGGACCCGGACCTCCCGGGCTCCTTCTTCCCCCGGCCCGCGCTGATGCTGGGGGATGGCACCGGCCTCCGACCGCTCGGCTGGGAAGGGGAACCCTATCCGGGGCAGTCGGAGATTTTTTATTTCCTGTTTTCGGTCTTCGATGATCCGGACCTGGACACGGAGACCCTCGGCCACCGGCTGAACGACGCCACCGCCGCGGTGTTCCTGCAGGAGGCGCGGTCCTCGCGATTCATCAACCCGTGGCCGGCGGGCGTGCCGAATGGCGACGCGATCTGGCATTCCGCGGGCGGCCGGCGCGCGCTCGTCGCCGGGCGGTATAAGCCCGCGCCGGGCATCCCCGAGCAGCCGGGCTGGGGGCCGCCTTATTTCGACAGCTTTTCCCGACTGTGCTGGAACAACAACGGGTTCCACGTTTTCCGGGCGGTGGTGAACGGGCCGTTGCAATACGGAGGGGCGTTTTACTCCGGCCGCGGCGGTGGGCTTTCGCTGGTTCATCACAACGACAGCACGAGTCCGACCCTCTTCCACCCGAAGCTCGCGCGCGATGTGGACGTGGTTTTTTTTGAAGGGGTCGAGCCACCGCGGCACCCGCTGCCCGCTTCCGGCACCAGCCTTTACCGCGCGGTCGGCGCGGGCCGGGCGGAGCGGGTCGCCGGTCCGCTGGAACCCTTGCCCGGCCGGCCGCAGGGGGCGGAGCACATCGTGCTGTGGGACGTGGATGCGGTGGGCAACGCGTTGTTTGAAGGCCGGAACCCCAACGTCAACACCACTTCGAATGGGCTGTGGGAGGAAACGGCCTTCGGCGAGGGGCGGCGGCGGCTCGTTTCGTTCGGACAGGAAATTCAAACCCCCGAGGGGCCGCTGCTCCTGCACCATGTGCATGCCGAATACGGACTCGAGTCCAGGCGGCTCGCGCCCCGGCATCGCGGCGGCCGCACCACCTTCCTGGCGGTTTACACCGGGTTCGGGCGGACGGAAAACCTCGGGCTGTTCCAGGTGGATGCGCAGGGGGAAATCCGGCTGGTCTTCAGCCTGGGCGGATCCGCTCCGGGCACGGCGCAGGTCTTTGCGGACTGGCTCCAGGTCAGCGACGTGGACCTGGGCTTCGCGGTGAACGCCACGGGACTCACCGCCTTCCGCACGAAGTCCCGGCCGGCGGGTGACAACGGGCCGGCGACGGACAGCCTCTGGATCGAGGACACCGCGGGCGCGCTCCATCTCGTGCTGCGGCAAGGCGAGATGCTGAATGTCCGCGGCGCCGGCCGCACGGTGGACCGCATCGCCTTCGACGAGGCCACCGCGCTGACGGACAGCGGCCTGCTGGTGTTCCATGTCTGGTTCGTAGAAGGCGGGAGCGCCATCTACCGCGCCGTGGCTCCGGGGGCGGCCGCCCTGACGGGATCCCTCGCGGGCCGGGTCCGCTCCGCGTTGCCGACCCTGACGCCGGAGGAGCACGCGGTGCATCGGGCCACGATTACGGTTTACGAGCAACCCGCCGGCCGCCTCCGCCCGCAGCGGCCGGACGAAACGGATGCGGCTTACGGGGAGTTTGTCCGCGCGCAGCTCGGCCGGGTGGTGAAGAAGACGCCGTTCACCCGCGAGGCCGGGGGCGGGTTTTTCATCCCCGGCCTCAACGCGCTGAAACCCGCCGGCGAAGGGGTGCTGCGGCACGCTTTTTACGCCATCGAAGTCAGCGGCGGGGAAACACAGGAGTGGCCTTCCGCCGATGACACCTCGCGCACCGTGCCCCTGCACTTCCTGCCCCGGCGGCTGGTCAACTTTTCCGTTCCCACGGTGGACGCCCTCATCGAACTCCAGCCGCTGGACGAGCTGGGCATCAAGCAGAACCTCGCGGACAACCTGAGCGACCTGGCCCCGCAAAACTGGAAGCCGATCGAAGACGAGGTGGACGCCTATCTCGCCGGGCTGGGGGCCGATCCCGCCGCGCTCACCGAGACGGATCGCGAAGCCCTGCGGCGCGGCATCTGGGCCGAGCGCGCCTTCGTGCTGGCCGCCGACTTCGCCGACGAGCTGATCAAGGCCGCACTCCAGTCGCTCGGCGCCGTGCTGGCGGACGCCTTCGGCGAGGTGATGAAAAGCGAAAGCGACGTCCTCAGAAAAGCGAAGGCGCGCGTGGAAAAAGCCCGGGGCCTCATGGCCTCGCCTCAATTCAAAACCGGCCGGCTGGGCAATGACGCGCGCGCCGCCGCCAGCGAGGCCGATTGGTCGCTGGTGACGAACGCCGAGTTGACCGGAAACATGTCCAACCTGATGAAGCTGCTGAAGCCGCTCATCGAAAAAGGATTGGTCAAGTCCGGCGTGGAGCCAGCACGGGCGAAGCAGCTCGCGGACGCGGCCGTGCTGCTCTACCGCAGCATTTTCAACGCCTTGAAAGACGGGGGCATGAACAACACGGGCCGGGGCTGGGCCGCCGCCTCGCTCGCGTTGCAGGAGGCGATCAAGTTCACGGTCAACCAGTCCCGGCCGTTGTTCTTCGACGGCCCGCCGGAGTTCGGCTTTCCCTTCGCCACCGTGGTGTCGCCGCAACTCAGGCAGTCGGTGGAGTGGATGAAAGGGTGGGACTCGCACGATGAGGCGGCCTTTCTCCGGGACCGCGAGGCTTTCCGCAAACGGCTGGACGAATTCATCCAGACGCAGGGGGTGTGGATCAACGCGACCATCGTGGCCCAGGCCGGCGGCGAATATTTCTCGAGCGTGGAAGCCTTCATGGGAATCCTCGGCACCGGCCTCAAATGGGCGAAGGCCGCCGAGAAAGCCTCCAAGGCCTTGAAGTATGCCAGCAACCTGGAAGGGGTCCTCATCCCGTTGGCCGTCGTCTATGGTTATACGCCGGATGAAGTCGCGGCGCTGACCCATCTCGCCTTCGGCCAGCCGCCGCCCGCGCCGCGCCAGGCGTCGCCGCGCCGACCGGTGCTCCCCCGCGACACGCGGGATGACGTCCCGCCGCTTCCGGTGGCCGCGCCCGAGGCGGCGCTCCTCGGGCCGGCGCTCCAGCGGCTGCGCCTCGCCCTGGCCGGCCATGACATCGGCGCCACCATCGAAGCCGCCGTGGATGCCGGCTCCGCCGAAAGCCTGGCCACGGTCCATGCCGCATGGAAACGGGACTTCACGCGCTTCCACGCCGGCGCCCGGGCGATGGCCGCGGTGGCCTTGGACGCGCTGCCGGCGGCCGAACTCAACGCCCTGTCGAGCCTCCGTTTCAGCCAGTTCGCCGCGGAAGCCGCCGTCGGCGCGGCACTCGGGGAACTCTTCGAGGGCGTGCTGACCGGCGGGTTCACCTCCGCGGCCGCGCCGGAGTATCTGGCCGCCCGCGCCGACGTGCTGGCGGCGCTCACGCGGTTCGAGCGCGCCCTTGCCCGCACCTCCGCGCAGTTGGCCGCCGTGGAGAGCGCCCTCGCCGGCGCTCCGACCTCCGGGTCCGCCCCTCCTGTGCTGGTGCTGGAACCCGCCCCCATCCTCTCGGCGTCAGGCCCCGTCCGCACGATCACGCAGGATCCGCAAGTCTTCACCGTGCGCCTGACCGCCTTCAATCCCGGCCCGACGGCACTCCCGGCCCTGTCGGTGGAACTGACGGCCCGGGGGCCGGCCGGCGGCGCGGTGATTGACACGCCCCGCCGGAATCTGCCCGCGCTGCCACCCGGAACGGGCGCGCCCCTCGAATGGACGCTCACCTGCACCGGCGCCGCCGCGGGCGGAGGCGTGGCGCTGACCGCTGAGGTGCCGCCGGATCAGCCCGGCCCGGAGAACGGGATCGTGCTGGCCGCTGAATGGTTCCTCCTCGCCGACCCGGCGCTGACCGACCCGGATCTGGACGGGCTGTCGAATCCCTACGAACTCGCGCACGGCCTGAACCCCCAGCTTGACGATGCCTCGCTGGATCCGGATGGCGACGGTCTCACCAATCTGCAGGAATTCCATCTCGGCACCGATCCCCGGCGTGCCGACACCGACAGCGATGGCGTGAGCGACGGGGCCGAAGCCGCCGGCCTCGCCAACGGCCAGCGGACCGATCCCCTGCTGGCCGACACCGACGGTGACGGCGCCAACGACCGGGACGATGGCGATCCGCTCAATCCCGAATCCACCGCGCCGCTGCCCGCGCAAACCCTCCCCCTCTTGATCGTCCCGCCCCTCCGGATCGTGCTGACTCCAGAGGCACCCTCCGCCCTCCTTCCCGTGACCAATGCCGGAGACGGCCTCCTGCTGCTGCGGGCGGAGGCAGACAGTCCCGGTCTCTTTACCGCCTCGCCGGCGGAACTCCGCTTCACCACCGGCGGCACGGTCCTCATCCGCGCCGCCGCGCCGTTTCCTCCGCTGGAGGGCCGTCCTTCGATCCTGGGCACCGTCACCCTCCGGAACCTCGCCTCCGGCCTGCCCCAGGAAGTGCCGGTCCACGTCATCCTGGCCCGCAACGACGACCCGATGGTGACCATCCACAAGGCAGGCGGCACGATCGTCATTGACTGGTCGGTGACCGGCCGGACGTATCTCCTCGAGCAATCGCCGGATCTCTCCCTGCCCGCTGGCTGGCAGCCCGTGCCGCTTCCGGTGCAGGAAAACGGCGACCAATGGCGCGTCATCCTCCCCCTGGAGGCGGACCGGCGCTTCTTCCGGCTGCGGCGGCCTTAGTTCCGGCTTGTGGAAAGATGCTTTTTCAAGGTTAAGATCACGCACGTCTCCGCATTCATCACCCCTGTTATGAAGCTCCGCCTGCTGCATCCGTTCCTGTCAAAATGGGTGGCCTGCCTTTTGGTCATGGCCGTCTTTCTGTCCGTCACGGCGTCTGCCAAGGAAGACCGGCCGGCGGAGGCCGGGGCGCCTGCCGGGGTCAAACCCGGCACCACCGCACTTCTCAAGTGCGCGGAGAAGGGAATGCGCTATTTCCTGCGGGTGCCGAAGAAATACGACGCCAAAAAGGGAGCGCGGCTGATTGTCTTTTTACATGGATCCAGCATGAATGGGCTGACCTATCTGCGCAGTTTTGAGGCGAAGAAATGGTGCGATGAAAACATTCTGTGCTGCCCCAACGGTGAAAACGGCGGCGATCCGTTCGGGCAGAACAATTTCGGTTTTACGAGCGCGCCCCTCGTTGCGGAAGTGACGAAGGAGGTTCAAGGCGCCTTCAAGACGACCGTCACCTACATTGGCGGCCATTCCCAGGGGGCGTTTCTGACTTATAGTGTGATCACTCATTTTCCGGGTCTTTATCACGGGGCGTTCCCTGTCGCCGGGGATTGCTGGATGCAGAACGAGCCCCATCTTTGGGAGAGCAAGCCGGACATCGCGAAGAAGCAGCGGGCCATCGCCATCGCGGTCATTCATGGCCGTGCCGATCCGGTGGTGGCGTTTTCCCAGGGCGAGCATGCCTACGATTGCTTCCGAGCGGCGGGCTGGACGAAGTTGCGCCTCTTCGCGCCGGAAAAGCTCAATCATATGTTTATGTTATCGCCCGTGGAGGAAGCGCTGGAATGGATCGACACGGTTAATGGACTCAACGCGAAGACCGGTTCCTCACTGGCGGCGAAGTGGGCCCGGGAAGGGGAATGGGGCTGGGTGTGGCACGCCGCCAAAGGCGCCGGGACGCGCGCGGCCGCGATGCAAAAAGCGGCTGAAGACGCGGCCTCAGAAGCGCTGCCAGTCATAACGAAAACTCTCAACGGAAAGCCGGAGGAATGGATGCCTGCCTGGACGGAGTTCCGGCGTATTCACGGCGAAACGAACGCCGCGAAGACTCTCGTTGCCGACGGCCTGTCAAAGCGCGACAGCCAGCGTGAAAACGCGATGCGCCTGTTCAACGAAGCGCAGAGTCTCTTCCGTTCGCAGAAAAAAGAGGAGGCGTATCAGGTCCTCGAAAGACTCCTCGCCGAAGCCCCCTGGACGTATCACGCTTTTTTCGCCTCGAAATGGCTCGCGGATAGAAAATGATGCCCGAACCTTTGGCCGGCTCGGCCGCCTGAGTTTATCTGTCAATGGTCGAATCTGTGAAAAAGATTCCCGCGCCTCAAACCTGACTTAGGGCTGGAAGCGGAGACGAAAGAAGGCCGCCGGTGAGTCGGGCGGCACGAGCAGCGGGCTGCGCGCCTCCGGCAACGGCGCCCAGGGAAAACCGCCCGGGTCGGTGGCGGTCTCCAGCATCCATGCGGCGTCCGGGGTGGTTTCCCAAGTGACGACGATGCCGTCGCCGGTGGAGGCGATGTCCAGCGCCGGGGGCGGGGGCGGCGGGGCGGAGACGCCGGCGTTGAGCGCGCGCAGGAGGAGGTGGCCCGCGGCGTCCACGGTCAGCTCATGCTGGAAGCCGGGGTTCAATCCCACCACGCGCACGCTTTGGAACTGGCCGGTGCGGGTCGCCGCGGGGGAGCGCACGAGTTCGTAGGTGTCGCCGGCGGCCGGAGCGTAGCCGTCGAGGAAGTGAAGAACCAACTCGCCGCCCAGGGTCACGGCGCCGCCGGCTTCGATCACGTCATACGACTCCCCGGCCACGCCCCCGGCGATCTCCATCACCAAGGCGGAACCGGGAAGGAATTCCACCTCTCCTTCCACCGTGGCGGTGCCGGGCGAGGCGCCGGGCACGAACCGTCCGTTGGCATCGACGACGATTTTTCCTCCGGAGAAGGTTCCGGCCAGAAACAGCCCTCCGCCCGCGCCGATGCGCAGCACGCCGGGAGGCGGCGGCTGGGCGACGGCGCCCAGCGCGATCCGGCCGCCCGCCAGGTGGGCCACGCCGCCACGCAACACGGCCAGCCCGGGGGACGTCACCAAGGCTGACTCCGCGACGGTGAGCCGCGCGGAGGCGGCTCCGCCGGTATTGCCGATTTCGCCAATCGTCACGTCCTGCGTGGCGGCGAGGCGGCTGCCCTCTCCGGTGATGGTCATCAGCCCCGAGCCGTCCGTTCTGGTGCCGACAAAAATGCGGGCGGCTTCGACGGTGGCGCCGGCTTCGAGGGTCAGCGTTCCCGAGCCGTAAAGACCTGCGGCCACCGCGCCGCCGGGCGAACGAACGGCCGATCCGGCGCCGGACACCGTCATCACGCCCGCTCCGGCCGCTTCCGCTCCGAGGATCAAGCCCCGGGGGGCGGCGATGACACCGCCGTTTTTCACCTCGCCGGTGGCGGCTCCCTTGTTCCCCACGATCACCCCGCCGCCCGACACCGTGAGCGCCGCTCCGTTCCCGTCCACGATCAGTTGATTGTCCGCGGCGGCATTCCCGATCTCGACTTCTCCGGCGGAGACCTGGCCGCCGTTGCGCAGGCTCAGCACGCCGCGGCCCAGGCTCCCGATCAGCAACCCGTGGTCGCCGGCCTCCAGACTCGCGCCGTTTCCAAAGAGGAAGACCGAGCCCGAGCTGCCCGCCTGCACCCCCGCCTCCAGCCGACTGCAGAGAAAACGGCCGCCCGCGGAAACATTCAAAATGCCCGCGCCTCCCACGCCGACCCCCATGATGCCGACCGGGCGCGCATCGACCGCCGATCCCGCGCCCGCCACCGCCACCGTGCCTTGCGAGGAGGCGGCGAGCGCGATGGCCGCCCCCGGCGCGCCTTCGGTGGCGAGGTCCACACGGCCTCCTTCCATCACGTTCAGGAAGCCGGTGGAAGGGGCCAGCGTGCCGACGGTCAGATCGCCGCGAATCGACCAATACGAGCCCGCGCCGGTGACGTTCACGGTGCCCTGGCCGCCGTCCTTCCAACCGATCGTGCCCTGGCCGGAATCCAGCCGTCCGCCCTGCGTGACGGAAACGGCGCCTTCGCCGCCCACCCCCGCCGCGAGATTGCCGGCGGCCATGATCACCGAGCCCGCGTCGGAGACGAAGGCCTGGCCGCTGCCCACATGCAGTTCCGGAGCGGTCGCGCTTCCCCCGCCGAAGACGCCCACCTGGCTGTTGGCGTTTTTGATTTCGACCAAGCCCTCGAAGGACAAGGCCGCGCCGCTCCCGCCGGCCTCCAGGCTCCCGCCGTCGAGCGTGGCGGCGGGCAACTCACCGGAAGCGCCGTCCCGCAGGCGGATGGAACTGCCGCGCGGCATCGCCAGCGCCTGGTGGACCTCGAGGCGGCTGCCGGAGTGCTCCACCACGACGCCCCCGGTCGTCCGGGCATCGAATTCCAGCGTGCCCGCGCTCAGCCGCCCGCCGTCGCGCACGTAAATCACCGCCGCCGGATTGACGGCCAGCGTGCCGCCCACCTCCCAGCGGGAACCCGTGCCGGTGATCTCGGTGGTGGAAAAACCGTCGGGAAGCGGGGTCGATCCGGCCTGCGCGTTGGTATTGATGATGCGGCCTCCGGCACTGGCATAAACGACTTCCCCGACAAAGTCGCCGACTTCGACGCGGCTGCCCTCGTTCGCCGCGACGATCGGAATCCCTTCGGTGGCGGCCGCGGTGAAGACGCTCGACCCGGTCAGGAAGATCGACGGCCGGGCGGCGACCCCGAGGTTGCTCTTGCCGAAGGCGTCCGCCGGCCCGGTGTGCGCCCAGGTCGAGTTTTCCCTGAGCAACACGAAATGCAGGTTCACCCGGCCCTGCGTCGTCAGGGAAGAGTTGTAAAGATTCAGCTCGGCATCGCGCGGATCGGCGCCGACCATCGCGGCGCCCTGGGGGATATCCGCAATCGTCATCGTGACGCCGTCGAGGATGATGAAGCTGCCGCCGGGCACGAAGCGGGGCACGGTCACCTGGCCGTCTTCAAACCACACCGTGCCCTTCCCGGGCAGATCGAGGTTGCCGGTCGTGTAGCCGCCGCCTTGCAGCGTGACGGCGAATTCCCCGTCCTTCACCGCCGAAAATCGCGTGAAAACGAAATCCGCCGCCCCCTCCATCCGCACCGTGTATTCCCCCTCCGGAAACGTGATCGAATCACCCGGCCGCGGCGGCACTTTCGCGGTCATCTCCTCGTCACCGGGCACCGCCAGCTCCTCGTCGTTGGTGGACCAGCTCGAGGCTGTGTTGAAATCGCCACTCGACGGCTCTTTCCAGAAGAAACCCGCGCTGTCGGCAGCCGCACGGCCCGGGAAGAGGCAGCACGTCACCGCCGCCGCCAGGCGCGTCCCGTGAGCCATGATCGAACGCACGCCCTGTGATTTTCTTCCCGACGCCGTGGCGAACCTGGTAAGGATGAAGCCGACATTAGTCATGCGCCGGAATATAGTGCATCAGGCTTGCCGGCAAAAAGCGAATTTGCATGGCTCCGGCCATGAAAATCTCCGTAAAGCGGGAAAACCATCTGATTTATGATTAATACAAATGGTTGGAGGGGCGATCCGATGGTAGTGATGTCAACAGTCTCTTCCAGCCACTCGCCGATTGCTTCGCCATCTGTCGCCGGGTCGGTTGCGGCAGGCACGGTCCCGCGTCTCCGGCGGCCAGCATCACGACAACCCTCACATCCCTGCATGTCCGATGAGAAATCCGCCCTCGCAGCGGCCCGATGGGCTTTTGTTTTCCACGTCGTCCCGTTCTTCGGAGAAGAGGGCGGCCTCCGCTTTGGGGGCCACGGGGTGGTGGAAACGGGTGGTCGTGGCGGCCCGGCTGGCGTTGCTTTACGGGGTGCTGGCCGGGTTCGATCCGTCCGCCCGCGCCCAGACCTATCGCGCGATCGAACTGCCGCCGCCAGTGGAGGGGGATTGGGAGATCAGGGACGGCTGGATCAACAACCACGGAGAAGCGATTGTTGCTTACGCCGACGATTCTTCGGGCGATCCGGCGACCCACAAAACCCGCTTCATCCTCTACCTCCCGGCTCCCGCCTATGGATTGCCGGCGGGAGTCAATGAAATCGATCCCGGTCCGGCAAAGCTACTCAGGGGATACAGCGACGCGGGTTGGTATGTCTTTGCAGAGCACCATCCATCGGGTCGGAACCCGGTATTCGCGGGCAAGGGCGAAATGATCGAAGCAACCGGACTCGCCGGTGTGGTGGCCGATGTGGCCGAAAGCGGCGAAATCATGGTGACGGAAACCGCCCGGCCTGAACTGGAGAGTTGGGAGACCAACCCTCCCATCATCTATCGCCCCCAGACCGGCGACACCTTCGACGCCTCGGGGCTGTTTCCGACCAACCCCCGCTTTTATGTCGATCCCGTCACGGGCCAGGAAAGCGTCATTGACTACGATGCCTGGCAATTCTGCGCCTATGAGTCGCCGCTGCGCTTCGGCGGGACCGCGCAGCGGATTCGTTATCTGGACCGTCACGAGACGGGTTTCGTGACCCGCGGCGGTGGCATCGGCCTGACGGAAGCGTTCGCGCAAACCCGAGACGAAGGAGTGTCGGTCGATCCCGCCCCGTTGCGCTATACCAGCTATCTGCACTCCCTGAACGGTCGTGGTGACGCGCCATACTCCCGCCCAGGGATGGGCGACGTGGATTTATCTTGATTCCCTCGACCCCGCGATGAGTCTGGTGGATGACAATCCGGTGAACGATGGCCGCTTCATCGGTCCCATTGCCGGCGAGGTTTATTCATCCCCGGGGTTTCCGCGGCTCAACTCGCGCGGGCAGGCGGCCGGTTTCCGCTGGGCGGGTTCGGCGGCTCCGATCACCACGCAGGTCTGGGAGCTCGGCACGAGGCGCGACGCGCGTGATTATTTTGTCGAAGGCGGTCCGCGGGATCTGGTGTCCGCGTGGCAATTCAACAACGACGGCGACCTGCTGGCCACGGAAAGGATTCCGGGAAAGGAACAGCCACAATTTGTCATCGTCTCGCCCTACAAGTTGCTGCTGGAGGTGATCGTCGAACCGGACGAGGCGGAGATCGGCGAGGTGTTCGAGGTGCGGCTTCACGTGCGCAACCGCACGGGTAGGGATTTGAGTTCGGTCCGGCTCGGCGGCAATGGGATCGTCCCGTCCGGAACCACCGGATCAGAATTCGCCGGCGAGCTTCCGGGGCCGATCGCGCTGCTGGACGGGCAGTCCGGCGTGTTGAGGTATCCGGTGCGGGCGAGAGGAACGGGCGAACTGGCTTTCCGGGCCAAGGTCACCAGCGATGTCACCGGCGGCGGCCGCATTGATTCGCAGGAGGAACTGAGCAATGTGGTCCGCATCCGCACGCCCAGCCCGCTGGAGCTGTCGCTTTCGACCAGGCCGCTGGTCACGGTGGCGGGCCGGGAGGAGCCGATCGTGGACATGGAACTCGACGGGGAGGGCGTGCTGCGCGATGCCGAGGGCAACGCGGTGGCGTTGTCGGTGGATCTCAAGATCGCCAATACTTCGCAGGATGACGTCCAGGTGATCCTGCAGGACGTGGCGCCGCGAGCGCGCGACCGTTCCCCGGCGCTGGACCGGATCGACGTGGAGGGGAATTTTCCCGAGAACGCCGTGCGGCTGGCGGCAGGGGCCGAAGTGGTCCGCGAATTCCCCGTAACGGTGCGGGAGGACGGGCGCTTTGATTTCGAGGCCACGCTGACCGGCTATTACGTGGACGCGCCGGCGGTCACGTTTTCCGACAGCATCCGCAAGGCGCCGATCGCGGTGGGCGAGCCATATCCGCTCGAGGTCGAACTGGAAATCGCCGACGCGGGCGCGGTCACCCGGCGGAACAACGGCGCGATCTTCATCGTGCCGGGATCGGACCCGAAGGTGATCGCCACGGTGCGGAACCGCACGAGCAACGCGACCATCAACTTTTTCGGCATCGAGGCGGAGGGGGAAGCGAACGCGGGCGGCGCGGTGCTCACCGTGGCGGAGGCGCAGGACGGCGAATTCCCGGCCTTCGCGGTGGATCACGAGCTTGACGCGGGCGGATCGATCGTGTTGTCGGGGCGCCTCCTGTCCCATCCGGACGGCGCGCCGGCCGGAACGATCCGCTGGATTCCGCCGCAATTCGGCACCATCGAGGACGACGCCACGGGCAATCTCACCGAACTGCACGCGGACGACATTTTGTGGAAGGCGGACTTCGCGGGCTGGCTGGGCGACGACAAGGCCGTGCGGGTGGTGCAGGATTTCAGCCGGCCGGTGGTGCGCCACACGCGCTGGGAGCGCTTCGCGCAGGCCGGGCCGTTCGCGAAGTCGGCGGTGGCGAACATCGGCCACTGGTATTACGGGAACATCGACCTCGTCTTCAAGATCGGCGGCGGGGTGCGGCGGGTGTGGGATGATCCCTCGCTGCTGGCCGAAAAGATGGGCACGGTGACGCGCGGCGTCTGGCAGGGCGCGGAAATGATGGCGCTGGCCTGGGGCGAGATGACGCCGGACCAGCGCGAGCAGGTGGTGCGGGAACTCGCCGTGGAGATGTATCGGCGGTCGTTTTACATGGCGAGGGATCGCGTTCCCTTCGACCCGGAGGACTTCGACTCGGCGCTGAATTTCGCGCGGGCGGTGACGTATCCGATGTTCGACAACGTGAGCGCGGCCTACGCGGAGGATGATCCCGCGAAGATCGCGGAAGTGTGGGGCGCGGCCACCTCGTCGGCCTTTCTGGAAGTGGCGTCGGCCTTCCTGCCCACGGCCAAAGCGCGGGAGCTGGCCACGACGGCCGATCTGGCCCGGCTGGCCGTCAACACCAGCGCCGGACGCCTGACGACCGAACAGGTCGCTTATCTGCGGGCGGTCAAAAACGGGCGGGTGCCGGCGGAGGACGTCGCGCGGTTCTGGGGCGCGGACCTCGGTGAGATGGAGACGATGCGCGGACTGATGCGCGCCTTCGGCATCAAGGGCTACGCCCGCGAGCGCAACCCGGTTTCCACCCGGCTCATCAACGATCTGGACGAGGCGATCTGGAAGCCGGAGAACATGAAGCCCAAGACCCTCGCGCGGGAGGATGTGGAAATCCTGGGAACATTGCCCCGGCTCCCCAGCACGCATGGCGGGGCGGCGCTCGATCTGGACGGCGTCGTGGCGATCTACGACCCCGGCGATCTCGCGGCGCTGAGGACGCGGCTCCAACAGGCGGGCCACGGCGAGGAGGTCGTGCGCATCCTCATGGAACGCGCCCGGAAGCAGCAGGAGGATTTCGGGGAATACCGGGCGCTGTTCCAGCGATGGAAAGACGAGGGCTTCGATGTGCATTTCAACTACCGCGACAACGGCACCACCCGCCCCGGCGACGTCGGGCCGGTGTCGAAACGCGCCTTCGACTTCGACGAGGTCGTCACCGAAGGCGGGGTCACGATGTATGTTCCCCGCCTGGCCAACGAGGCGGGAGCCATGCGCTACGTGTCCGGCGACATGGACTGGGTCCACTTCTCCTTCCTCGACGGCTCGCCGCTCGACCCGAAGACGGCCGCGAATTTCTACACCCTGGCCAGCCGCGTCGCCAGGCTGAACCACGGCGATGCGTTTTCCTGGATTCTCGACGGACAGAGTTTGTTCAAGCAAAAGGCGAACCAGCTCGTGGATTACATCCGCGGGCAGAAGGCGCTGCTCGAAGTCTCGCCCGACGAATTCCGGGCCGTCCGCATCCGCGAAAGACTGTCGATCCTCGACTCGGCGGGAAGAAACCATTTCATCCACTTCGCCGGAGCGCGGAAATCCCTCGTCAGCCCCGCCACCGGATTGCAGTTGGAACTCGCGTTCAACCGACTGCTGCCCGCCTACCCCGTCCGCGCCGCCGTGCTGCCCCTGCGCTGGACCGGCCGGGCCGTGATCGAGGAACGCGGCTGGGAATACAGCGAAGGGGAGAACGCCGAAATCCTGCGCGAGGGGGAAGGCGGGCAGATCGAACGCTTCGACGGGCTGCGGTGGACGGCCTGGAATGGCGGCGGGGGAAGAATTGCACCCCGGGATAATGGCGGCCCGGACGAGACACCCGTCCCCATCGCCCCCGCCTCGACGTTGCTGGCCGCGGCCCCGGTGGGCGCGGGACTTTTGACGATCGAGCCTGTCGATGAATTGTTCGCGGCTGAACTGGAAGGCAAACTCGGCGCGTGGTTCGAGCCGGGCGGCTGGATCGTCATTTCGCCGGGCGCACCCTGGCAGGAATTCCGCCGGATCGTCACGGTCGAGCCGCTGGTGCTGGAGCGGCCGCTCGACCACGCGCATCCCGCGAACGCGATGGTGGCGCTGCTGCCGGCCGGCTTCGCGATCCCGGGCGAGGCCGTCGCCATCCGCTCGGTCGTGTTCGTGCCGGACGAAACCGGCGCCGGGCACTTCCACCTCGAAGTGGACGTGACGCGCGCCGAGGTGGTCGAGGTGGAAACGAGCGGGGACTTGCAGCGATGGGAAATGCATCCGGTCGCCTCCGCGGATGCCGGCGTGTGGACCGAAGGCGTGCTGGACTTGCGCGGGGTGGATACCGGAGAGGGTTTGCGCGTCACGATCATCGTGGAATCCCCCGGCGCCGGAGTGGAGAGAGAGCGCTTCCTGCGGCTGCGGGCCGGCTTTCCCACCGGGGGGTGACAGGGCCACAGGCATTTTGCCTTTGCCATGACCTGGCGGCTTACTCGCGAGGGGAATCCCTGGGAGCGCGTCGCCGGGCGGCGCACCCAAAACCTCGCCGCGACAACGTCACCAGAATAGGGTCCAAGGGCCAGCCACCGGCCGGTCCTTGTGCCCGCAGTCAGTTTGAACTTGTGGCCACGCAGGATTCCCGATAGGTTGGACTTGGCGGAAATCGGCGGAAATCCCCGCTTCCTGTCAATTATCCCCTGATTTTCCCTGATTATGCAAATCCGTCCTCTTTGCCTGTTTCCGCTCCTGGGTTCGGCCCTCAGCCTCACCGCCGGGGCCGGGTTGGTGGTCGAACTGGAAAAGCTCGACGACGTGACGACGCAGGATTTCGGCACGGCGTTCTCGCCACCGTGGCGGATCGGCGGCGATGTGCTCTACTCCAAGACGGACGATTCGGAGGGCGCGAGTCCTTACGGCATCTACCGGAACGGTGCCCTGCAGTTGGAATGGGGGGATGAGATTGATGGCTCGAAGGTCAACAATGTTTACATCCTCGGCGTTTCCGGCGGCTCATATCTGATGTCCGCGTTCGCGAACTACATTCCGGGCAGCCCGAACTCCTATTACACCGGGCTGCACCTCATGCCCGCGGGGCAGCGGATCCTGGACATGACGACGACGTATCCGGGCTATCCTACCCCTCTCCCGAGAAACCTGGTGGGCGGCGGCTCCTTCGACAACGGAAACGTGGCCTTCCTCATCCGCTCCACGGACATCGCGCCCGCGCAACCCGCCTCCATCATGTATTGGCAGGGGGGGAGCATCACCAAGATCGCCACAAGGGGCGATCCCATCCCCGGTTCCGCCTCCACCTTCCGGAACTTCGACCACAGCAATCTTCCCTTCGCGGAGGGAGGAAAGGTGGTCTTCGCCGGGGAGGGAAGCGGCGCGGCCGGGGTCTATGAGTGGAGTGGAGGCGGGCTGACCAAGGTGGTGGACAGCAGCACGCCCGCGCCGCAGGGCGGGACGCTCGGCTCATTTTTCAACCAATCCTGCGTGGTGAAACACGGCGCGGATTACGCCTTCGTCACAGGATCTTCAAACACCCACCTCTACAAGATCGCGAACGGACAACTCTCGCTGGTGGCCAGCAACCAGACACCCGTTCCGGGAGGCACGGGGAACTTCTTCAATTTCCACAGCCCCACCCTCCGGGATGGGAAAGTGGTTTTCTTGGGGTGGCGGAGCAACCAGTTTTCCCCGCCGCTGGAGTATGGCATCTACACCGACCTCGGCGGAACGGTGGAGCCGATCGTGGACGTGCGGACGGACTTCGGCGGGCGCACGCCGGTGTCCTTCTCCATCAATCCCGGCCACGCCTGGGTGGACGATGCGGTATATTTCCAGGTGGCCTTCGACAACAACACCGACGCCATCTACAGAGCGACCTTCCGCGCCGCGCCGGATCGGCTGGAATCGGAGGTCGTCTTCACCTCGCCGCGCTCCGGGACCATCACGGTGGAGACGGAGGCGGGAAAAACCTACACCCTGAAGCGCAGCGCCGCGCTGGACCGGAGCACCGCCGAGACTCTGTCCTCGCAGGCGGGAACCGGCTCACCGCTGCCCTTCAGCTTCGGACCGCCCGACCCGCCGCCGGGGACGATGTTTTACTGGGTGGAGAGCGATTGATTTCCTTTCGACGAATGGATGGGCATGGACCCGCCGCGGCGGTGCGTGCCACGAAGAATCTCGTGCCCACGCGACGGCTCGCAGGGCTTTTCAGTTCCTCTCTTTCGTTGCGGGCGTAGCGGCGTGGCGTGAGACCCTTTTCGCCACACCGGAGAAGGCGTCCCGCAAAAGCGTCACGACGCGAAGGACCGGGCATCTTGCCTGCCTCATGGCACCGCCGCTCGCACCCGATACAACGCCGAGTCCGGCGGGGCGGCGGGATCGGTCAGCGAGGCCATGCTGGCGCTGGCCGACGGCTCCAGCGTGGCCACGACCGCCCACGTCGCACCGGGGGCGGGAACGAGGCGCTGCAAGTCGTAGCGGCGGTCCGGCTCGGCCTCGAAGCTCACCGTGAAGCTGGCGCCGGTCTTGGTGGCGCTGTGCAACCGCCACCGGCTGCCCGCGTTTTTAGGGTCGGTGTTTGCGGCATATTCTTCGATATTGGTCACAGGCCGTCGCCGTCCGGGTCGGCGTCGTCTGCCGCGTCGCCGGTGTTGGTTGCGCCTTCGCCAAAGTGCTGCTCGCGCCACTCCTCCAGCGTGGGCGTCGAAGGCGCTCCCAGCATCACGGCCGGATAGTCCTGCCACTCCGGCGAAGTGAAGCCAGTGCGGCCTTCGGAGTAGTAAATCGTGAACCCGTCCGCGGCGTTGGTGAAAACGCTGTCGCCAAAAGTTGCCGGAGCATCGCCCTCGAAAGTGGCGCTGGTTAGACCTGTGCAATCATAGAACGCCCCGGCTCCGACGAAGGTGACACTGTTGCCGATGGTGGAGATGGTCAGGCCCGTGCAGTTCTGGAACGCCGGACCTCCGATGGAGGTGACGCTGTCGGGGATTGTCACACTGGTCAGCCCCGTGCAGCCGCGAAACGCATTGATTCCGATGCTGTCATCGTCGAAGTCGTAGGTGAAATCGCCGAACCGCTTGGCGTGGGCGGGCGCCAGTGGGATGCAGAAGAGCCAGAGCGCCCAAGCCGGCGGCCGGAGGCTGAATGGAGTCTGAAGCGGCGTCATCGGAGCAGGGGATGGATCGAGTGGCGCGGCTGGGAAAATGCTCCCAGTGTTCTCCGCCAAGGAGATTCCGTCTTTTCCCGGAAAAAAAACCCATAAGCTTGAGACCCAAAAGGAATAAACCAAAGCAAAATGGTCTCCCTGCCATCGGGCGCGATGGCCCGCGCGCGCGGCCGAGCCGCCATGTCCGGCCGTCAAGGGAAACCGGCACGCGGGGGCCGCCATGACGGAGCGGTTGTGAGGGCGTTTGAAGATGGCGCGGGCCTCCGCCACCGGTTGGTGCCGGCTCTCAGAGAGTTCCTAAGAGGACCGGGAGATCTCAGCGGGTTTTGATCTGCGGCATGACCGAATAGTCGGCCTGACCGGCACGGGCCTGAGCTTCGCGTTGTTGCGTGAGGGCGTCCTGCCACCTGGATTCGTCCGGGTTGTAGTTCGTGACGCCGCTGCCGTAGGAGACCTGGGCGAGTTCATCCTCGAGCAGGTTGATGTGGTTTCCCCCGTAATTCTGCACGAACTCGTCAACATCCTGCAAGGTGGTTCGCCAGACCCTCTCGACACCCACCGGCCCGAAGCTCCAGCCCTGTCCCGGCTGGGCCAGCAAGGTGCCGACATAGGTTGTGAATCCAGGGATCTTCTTGAAAACCCAGGCATGCCCGAACAGCGTGGTGAGCCGGCCGGGGTTCGTCCCGTCGGTCGTGACTTCGAACGTCCGGAAATCCGCCTCCTGCGGGAGGGGTGGCGCGACTTCGACAACGATCCCGCCCTCGGCCAGATCGTTGATGTTGGCAGGGTCGGCGGCATCGAAGACGCTGATGTGGATGTCCTCACGGCCGCCGGGGTTGGCCAGGAGGTGGGCGCTGTAAGCGACCTGGGAGGTTCCGCCGGAGGTGGTTTCTTCGACGGTCGGGGGGAACGCCGGGTCGAGTCCGTCCAGGGTTCCGTAGCGGGCGCCCGTGGACCACACGAAGCGCAGGGGGCGGACGGGCACGGGATCGACCCGCGCGAACAAGGTGGTGGCTCCGGTGCGTCCGATAAAGGCCTCCGAAGGGGACGCGATCAGGCGGAAGCCCGGAAATTCGGGATGCGGCGCCGAGTTGGTGATGAATTGGCCCTCGGACCGGTTCCCTCCGGCATCCACGGCCCGGATGGTCGCGCCGGCCGAGGTGGCGCCAGCCGGGAAGGTGAAGGTTTCGATTCCCGGCGGGACCGTGAAGAAACTGCCGTCTCCATCTTCCGGGATGATCTCGTAGGACACGACATCGGGATCGATCGAATCAATCCAGGCGAGGATGGTTGGCGAGCCAGATGACGAGGCGGACAGATTGATGCCGGTGACCCCTGCGGGCGGGGTGCCGTCGTTCGGTTCATGGCGGATGACCCGGAAGAAATATTCGCCTTCCTCAAGTGGCATGGTGATGCCGCTGTGCAGTGGAGCCGTGGTGGGGAACTCGCGGCGCAGCACCTTCCATCGGGAGAGGTCGGAGGAGAACTGCGGCTCGTCCGACAGGCCGGGGGGAGCCGCATTCCACCGCAGATCGAAGCCCTCCTGGACGTAGGGGCTTTCGGTGGGAACGAGGTCAAGACCGATGGTCTGTTGCGCCGCCAGCCGGGTGGCGCAGCACAGGATTCCGAAAAGCGGGGTGAGCCAAGTAGATCGGGTCATGGCGAGGGGTGGGTGGGAAAGGGCGGCGAAATACGAGGGATAAAGGATGGAAAAGGGGCAGCGACGGGCTGGATGGACTGATGCGGAATTTTTATAAAATAAGAGGGCTTGTCGCGGGGACAACCGCCTTTTCCCGATCCCCCTGCGGGAGCAGGAATGCGCCTGTGCGAGAACATTCAGGGGCCGAACGGCCCGGCTGGCGAACAATGCCGGCCAGGCCTGGGTGGACGATGCGGTGTAATTCCAGGTGGTCTTCGACCACAACACCGACGCCATCTACGAAGCGATCTTCCGCTCCAAGCCGGACCGGCTGGAGTCCGTGGTGGCATTCACCCCGCCGCGCTCCGGGGCCATCACGGTCGAGACGGAAGGAGGAAAAGCCTGACCCTGAAGCACACCGCCACGCTGGACCGGCACACCGCTGAAACCCTGTCCTCGCAGGGGCGGCAACCGGCTCTCCGGCGCCATTCAGCTTCGGACCGCCCTGTCCCGCGCCGGACACGATGTTCCACCCGATGGAGAGCGGCTCATTCCACTTCATCGGATCATCCGTGTGGCGTTTCCCTGGGACTCATCAGCGATTTGGCCAGCACCAGACGCCCCAGGATTGTGGTCGTTGCCACCATGGTCTCGATGTGATCGGCGGCGGCGATGCGGGCGAAGGCGAGATTGAGGGATTCGATTTCCGTCTCCCTGCCGCTGCGGATGTCCTGTAAGGTCGATATCAGCATGCCTTCGCCACCACGGCTGATTTGCAGGAGGCGCTCCATGATGTTGCTCTCCTGCAGCGGGATGCCCCTGTGTTCCGCCAGCGAGACGCACTCAGCGACGATTTCCGCCGCCAGGCTTCGGGCCACCATTTCGCGCGCGAACACGCCATTGTCGGTGTCCAGCAGAGGACAGAGGGAGTTGAACACGGCGTTGATGATGCTTTTGGCCCAGGCTTCACGCTCGATATTCTCTTCCGCGTGAAACGGAAATCCTGGGGAATCCAGCGCGGTCACACAGGCGGCGAGCGCGCTCTCCCGGCCGCGAATGATTCCCACCGGAGACGAGGCGATGGATCGGAAAATGTGTCTTCCGCCGATTTCACGCTGGGCCGTCACATATAGAACCCCTCGATAAATTTCGGGGAACCCGGCCTCCACGAAGGACTTTTCCACCCCCAATCCATTTTGCAGCAGAACCACGGCTCCTCTTGCCTGTTTCTCGCGCAACGCCCGCGCCAGGAAAGAATTGGCGTGGTTCTTGGCCGTGATGACCAGAAGCCCGGCGGGCTTGTTCACGGCCTGCAAGGATGTCGTGCGAACGGGAGCGGACCATCCTCCGCCCCGTCCGTCATGCACGGTGACGAGCCGCTCGCGCGGTGGCAATGCCGGGTGGGAACAACGAATGAGGGTGACGCTTTCACCATCCCCGCGCCGGGCGAGATGGGCGGCCAGCGCCATCCCGACTGCGCCGCCGCCGCAGATCCAGATGCCGGAGTCACTCATGAGTGGAATGTGTGCGTGGCTGGATTCTGATTCTTTCCAGGCAGAAAAGCGTGTGCTTCAGAATGAAGCTGGAGCGTTGCGCGGATTGCGACCGGCTCGCCTTCGCGGTAAGGGGAATCAACAAAACCTCCGCCGGTTCCAGCGCCTGGATAAGGAAAGGAAAGCGCGCTTCGGTTTGAAACCGGTCACTGGGGAGAAGGATCACATCATCCTCCGCGGGTGTGCCGGTCAGCCAGACCGCCCCCCGCAACACATGCATTTCACGAACGCGGGAGGCGCGCTCCAGACGAAACAGGACGTTTGCCTCCAACGACAAGCGCCTGTTTTGAAACCCCTCGAATGATGGTTCGTTCATGTCCCGAGCTTCATCGGTGCGCGAGGCGGAAAACAGAGGCACGAAACGATATTTTCATCTTATACAGTTGGGGACGTCCGCTTCTCTGTTAAAGGCGAAAATATGCCTGGCTGAATCTGTGCAAGGCGACGAAACGCGGCCTAGAGTGGCGGCATGAGTCAAGTCCATGCCACGGCCAGCCCCCACGAGCCGGTCTATCGGCGTCTCGCCGGCATCCTTGAGGGATTGATCGGCAGCCGCTCCCTGCGGACGGGCGACCGCATGCCATCGGTCCGGCAGTTCAGCTCCCAGCAGGGTGTGAGCGTGCCGACCGCGCTGGAGGCATACACCTTGCTTGAAGCCCGGGGGCTGCTCGAAGCGCGGCCCAGGTCCGGTTACTACGTGAGGGCCAGGCTGGCGGAGACGATTCCGGAGCCCGCGCCGGCGGGCGGCGCGCCGCGGGTGACGATGATGGACGGTCCCGATCCCGTCGAGGCGCTGCTGGCGGATTACGCGGACACGCGGCTGGTGCCGCTGGGGGCGGCGATCCCGTCACCGCAGTTGCTGCCCGGCGCGAAGCTCACCCGCATCATGGCCGTCATCGGGCGGCGTCTGGGCGCGGAGAGCATCCAATACGACGTGGCACCCGGCCCCGTCAGTCTGCGCCGGGAACTGTCGCGACGCTCTCTGGACTGGGGTTGCGCGTTGCCCGCGGACGATTTCCTGATCACCGTCGGAGCGACCGAAGCGATGTCCCTGGCGCTGCGCGCGGTGTGCGAGCCGGGCGACACGGTGGCCATCGAAGCGCCGACGTATTTCGGCTTGGCGATGACGCTGAGGGAGCACCGCTTGAAGGCCCTGCCCGTGCCCGTGCATCCATCGCAGGGATGGGATCTGGACATCCTCGAACGCACCCTGCGCCGGCGCCGCGTGAAGGCGTGTGTGACGGTGCCGAACTTCCACAACCCCACCGGCAGCGCGACCTCCGACGCACACAAGAAACGGCTCGTGGAGATCTGTTCGCGCCGTGGCCTCGCGTTGATCGAGGACGACACCTATGGCGATCTTCCTCACCATGGCGCGCGGCCGCGGTGTCTGCGGGCGTTCGACGATGGCAGCACGGTCCTTCTCTGCGGCTCGTTCTCCAAAAAACTCGCGCCCGGCTATCGGGTGGGTTATCTGGCCGCGGGCACCTGGCAAAGCCGCGTCCGCGCGTTGAAGCAGACCAGCACCTTGACCGGCGCGCTGCTGCCCTCGCTCGCGGTGGCGGAATTCTTGAAGACTGGCGGCTATGACCGCTACCTGCGCTCCATCCGCCAGTCCTACCGCCTGCAGACCGAACGGATGCGGGAGGCGCTGGCCACGCATTTCCCCGAGGGCACCGCGCTGTCGCGCCCGCAAGGCGGCTACATGCTGTGGTGCCAGTTGCCGCGCGGAGCGGACGCCACGGAGTTCTTCCACCAGGCGCGCGCGGCGGGCATCAGTCTCGCTCCCGGCCCGCTGTTTTCCGTCGAAGGAACCTTCCGCGACTGCGTGCGCCTCAACTGCGGGTATCCATGGGACACGCGCCTGGAGCGCGCCGTGAAGACGCTGGGACGCATCGCCACCAAGCTCGTCGCCTCTTGATACACAATACCTCCCACATTTTCAAATCCAGCCATGATCAAAATCAATCTCAACGACCTGCCCGTGGAAGAGCGCCTCTCGCCGAAAGGGAAATTCCGGGTCCGGCAAAAAAACATCTCGCTCGCGCTTGGCGGCATCAAAGACGTTGGTCCGTCCGGCGGCGGACATCCGTTTGATGTGTGCGAAGCGGTCATTCCGCCCGGCAAGACCAACTGGCCGTTTCATTTCCACAGCGCGCAGTGGGAGTTTTTCCTCGTGCGAGCAGGACGCGGCGCGGTGCGCTCCCCGGACGGAGAAACGGAAATCCGCGCCGGCGACGCGTTCGTGCTAAAGCCGGGAGACGCGCATCAAATCCGCAACCCCGGCGGGGAAGACCTTGTGTTGCTGATTGTGGCCGACAACCCGCCCGGCGACACCGTCGGCTATCCCGACACCGGCCAATGGTTCATCAAACCGGCGCGCAAACTTCTCGGCGGCGAAGAGAAGCCGTTTTATTCCGGCGAGGAGTGAGCCGTTTTCCCGGAATCAACGCTGACCGACATGCAAGACCCCATCCATGATTCCAGTCCCGCCGCCGTTCCTTTCACCGGCGGCTGTGTTTGCGGCTCCGTCCGTTACGAGTGCGGCTCGCCTCCGGCCCTCATGCTCAACTGCCATTGTCGTGACTGCCAACAGGTCGGCGGCGGCCCTTACGCGCCGATCGTGGTGGTTCCCTTGTCGTCATTCCGCCTGACGCGGGGAACCTTGCGGCATCACTGCACCACCAGGCTCAATGGCAAGGAAAACGTGCGGGGGTTTTGCTCGCGGTGCGGTTCCCGCCTGACCGTCGGCGAAGACCGGAAGCGGAATCTCATCGGCCTGCTCGCCGGCAGCCTGGATGCCCCCGCGTTGTTCAGGCCGTGCATGGAAATCTTCGTCTGTGATGCGCAGGAATGGAACCCGATGAATCCGGACCTGCCGAAACATCCGCACTACATGGCCCGCACGGAGACGTTTCCCGAAAATCAGCCCGACAGGTCCAATGTCCCGCCCGGCACTCTGTAGTGTGGCGGCCGGAACTTTCCGAGGCCCACGGTTCCGGCGTATGGCATCGGGCGCATTCGAGGCGGCCGGGTTCTTCATTCAGACTTCGTGGGTTCGACGTGATTCAGCGCTTTCCCAAGCTCGGCCTCGGCGCTTTTGAGTTCGCCTTGGACCGCGTCGAGTTCGGCTTGGGAGATGATCCCGGCATCGAAATGGGCCTGTTTCATCTTCAGCCGTTTTCGCGCAAAACGCACCTTGACGCTGGCGCTGGCGATGGCGGGCGTGGGGCTTCCTTCCTCTTTCGCCCGGAGCAGTGCCTCTTTCTCTTCTGCCTGGAGCAATTCCAAGCGCGAGATCACATTGGTGTCCACCAGTTTCCGGGCTCGTTTCAATTCCGCTACCGCTATTTCCAATTCAGTAGGTGCTCTTTGAATCCGCCGTGAACTCTCGATGAAGTCTCTTGCGGTCTCTTTCCCCGGAACGGTTTCGGCTTTTCTTTCTCCCTTGTTCTTTGTGTAGCTGACGATTTTATCGAAGATCGTTCGTGCCTCCCGATACCATGCCTCATCCTCCTTCAGCACGTCTTCGGGTTTTCTTCCATTCAAGGATTCCACGCCATGCGACGTGACCACCAGTTTCCGGTTCTTCACAAAAAGCGGATGCCATGAACGAATCACCATCGTTTCCTTTCCGTCTGTCAGTTCAATGGCCACAAAACCGGAGTCGGGGCCAAACAGGTCGCGCCGGTTTTCCGGGAAAGCTTTTTTCGCTTCCCGCCACAAGGCGATGATTTCGTCCCGCGCGACGTCATCATCGGCGCGGATGGTCGCGATGCTTTTCGATTCTCCCCTGGACGATTTTTCGACAATGGAAATGGAAGGATCTCCTGCAAACAAAGACGACAAGGAAGCGGCCAGGATGGCGACTGAAAAGATGTTCATTTTCATTGGATATGGATGGTGTGGAGCAGGTTCGTGGTTTGTGCGGGGTTCTATTGAGTGAAGTCAGTTTTGACCGGATGCTTGCTCCATCTCGGCCTCGGCGTTTCTGAGTTCGCTTTGGGCGGCGTCGATCTCGGCTTTGGGAATGATTCCGGCATCGAAGTGGGCTTGTTTCCGCTCCAGACGCTCTCGGGCAAAGCGCACCTTGATGGCGGCGATGGCGGGTGCGGGGCTCCCTTCCTCTTTCGCCCGGAGCAACGCCTCTTTCTCTTCCTCCTTGAGCAGTTCCATCCGCGAAATCATGTTGGCGTCCGCCAGTTTCCTCACCTGCTCCAATCGCTCCACCGCTCTTTGCAGCTCGGGTGATGGAGCCTTGAGCTTAGTCTCCTTCCCGGGAACGATTTCGGTTTTTCTTTCCCGTTTGGGAGTGCGGAGAATGATTTTTGCCGAGCCGGGAAGGTCCGTGATTTCCTCGATTCTGAGAAGACTCGTGATACCGGCATGGCTGCGGAAAAGGAAAGTCGCCGGCCAGACCATTACGCTTCGGGTTACAAAACCCCGGCTTGTTGTTTCCCTTTGAGGAGCCCCCGCCACGGGCAGGCTCTCTGGCGTTGTCATCAGGCGAATCAATTCTTCCTGATCAATGCTTTTCTCTTCCCAGTGGTGTTCGTCGATCTTGAGGAATCTGGTGCCCTGATTCGGCTTGATGTAGGTGATCAGCTCCCATCCTCTGTCGCCTTTCCGGGTGAGGATGAGAACCTCCGGATTCTGTGTCATCCACTGCTTCAGGTCCTCATCCGGCCAGCTTCCGACATCAGCCGGAGGGGGAATGAATTCTCCGGTGCGCAAATTCAGAAACCGGGATGGAGAGTCTCCGCCGATGGCCGACAGGGTGAATTCCTTTTCGATTTCCCAAACGCTTTTCTTGAGAGCGCCGGGCGGGATTTCGGCAATCTTCAAACGAAGTTCGGCGGCACGCGGATTTTTCGTGAACTCCGTGATCTGGAGCAGCCCGGTGGTTCCGGCGGCGGTCCGGTAGAGGAAGGTCATGGGCAGCTCGGGGTCGCGGCTCAGCACGTAGCCGAGAAATCCCTTGAGGCTCTTCGAGGCCATCGGCGGGGAGTTCAGCAGGCGCGCAAATTCCCCGGTGTCGATTCCCTCCTGCCGCCAGAGTGTGTCGTCAACTTTGACGAGTTCGACGGCTTTCGACTCGATGGTGAACAATCCCCAATCCCCGTTGGGAAAGTGGCTCAGCATGAGATCCGCACCGCTCTCCAGGACCCATTGCTGCTGTTCCTCGTCGGATTTTTGCGGGAAGTCCGTCGGCAGAGGCTCGAATTCGCCAGTGTTCAGGTTCAGCAGTTGGAATTGGCCGCGCTCGGCGACCTCCACCAGCGAGAGTTGCCTTTCTGCGGAAAAGCGTATCCGGGCTTCGGTGTTGCCGCGTTCCGGGAGGGAATCTCCGAGCCCTGCCGGGGGCACGTTTACGGAAAACTTCAGCGCGCGGAGTTCTCCTTTGCCTTCCACCCGCCAGGCATTGCCTCCTTGAGGCTGCAATTCAAATGAGCCGTTCCAAGGTTCCGAGAACAACCCTCCTTTTGACACCTTGCCCAGCCGGCATTCGGCTTTCTTCAAATCGGGGGTGACGTAAACGGAGACCGATTCCGGGGCGTAACCCGCGTCACGCATGCGGGCGGTGATCGCGGTGCGGAGCGCGTCTTCGACATCCGCCGCCGTCGCGGATTCCACCGGCTCCGGAGCCGCGGACCTGATGGGATGACGCGGCGCGGCTTCCATCGCCATTCCAGCCAGGCGGAGGAGTTCCTGCTTTCCGGCCACCACAACGACCATGCCGACGCCAAGAGCCGCAATCAGCAGGCCGGCCGCGCTCCAGGCCAGGATACGTTTTCCGGAAACCCGGTTAAACTCCGCGGGATCACCGTTGTCTATGGTTGCCTGCTCTTGTGCTATGAGCAAACGGGTCGCCGCAAAGACAACAGCGAACGAAATCGCGGAGGCGAAGATGGCGAGCGCAGCCGTGAAGTGACCCAAAGCCAGCATTAGAACCGCAATGAGCGTGCCGACCAGCATCGCTCCTCCGACAGCACCCATCCATTGACGCGACAGCTTCCGCGAGTCCCCGCCTTTGACAGCCTTCCCGGAAGGCCTGCCGGCTTCGGGCGTCGAGGCGATCGTCTCAACGTTCGTCCGCATTTCACGGACTTCCTGGTAGCGCCGCGCGGGTTCTTTCTCCAACGCGCGCAGGACGATCTCATCCAGTCGCACGTCGATCCCGATCTTTCCCGAAGGAACCTCAATGGGCTGACCGGGCAGCTCGCCGGTGAGCATTTCGTAGAAAACCACGCCCAGCGCATACACGTCCGCGCGGTGATCGACATCACCGGGATGTTCCTTCTGCTCGGGCGCCATGTAGGGCGGCGTGCCGATGACTTTCCCCGCCTCGGTCTGGCCGAACTCCGGCGTGGCGACGGAAGCTGCCAGGGTGTCAGCCTCCCCGCCGGCGACGATCTTCACGACGCCGAAGTCGGCGATCTTCACGCCGCCCTTGCGGTCGATGAGGATGTTTTCCGGCTTGATGTCGCGGTGGACGATGCCGTGCTCGTGGGCGAATTGCAGGGCCTCGCACACCTGCGCCACGATGGCCAGCGCCTCGCGTGGCGGAAGGCCGCCTTTTTTCAGCAACTGCCGCAGGGTCACGCCCTCGACGTATTCCATCAGAAAGTAGAACTGCCCGGTGCTTTCTCCGAATTCATACAGGGTGACGATGTTCGGGTGCTGGAGTTTCGCCAGCGCCCGGGCCTCGCGTTCGAAGCGGCTGGCAAAGGAGGGATCGTCCCCCAAGCCCGGCGGCAGAATTTTCAACGCCACCAGCCGGTCCAGCCGCCGCTGGCGGGCTTTGTAAACGGCGCCCATTCCGCCACGGCCGAGGAGTTCGATAATTTCCAGTTCGGGAAACGCCGGCGCGAGATCCTCCGGTGCGGGCGGGTCGAAGGATCTTGCTCCTCCGGTTTCCGGTGCGGCGGAAAATCCCGCCGCCAGAAGGCAATCGGGGCACAGACCCATCAACAGGCTCGCGTCCAAACGACGGCGGCATTTCGGACAAAGGGATGTTTGGTCCTGGGACGGAGGCTCGTCACTCATGGCAGTTTGAATTGTGTGTGTCGCCGAAAAGGAGAAGATATGGGTGGTCGCAGCGGAAGCGGGTCACTTTTCTGCGGAAAGCTCTTTTTCAGCGGAGTCTGCGAGGGCTGACATGGGACGCCCCTTGTGATCGATGGCCTCCTTGTATTTCTCCCGCAACTCCCCGAGCAGGGCGAGCGCCTTGTCCTTGTCGCCACTTTCCCACAGGGTCAGCGCCAGCACATAGCGTCCGTATCCGCCGACCTGGCAGCCGTCGAAGTAATAACAATCGCTGAATTCCTCCACCGCCCGGGTAAGGTATTCAATGCGCTCCTTCCCCTTGCTCATCTGTCCCATGTAAAGCAGAGCGCAGCCCGTGCGGTTCGCCGCGTCGTATTTCTTCAGGAGCTTTTTCAGACTTTCGCGGGCTTCGTCGGAACGCCACTTCTTATTGGCGACTTGATAGAGGCTTTCGATCTCGGCGATCTCATCCGGCTTGTAGCGGCGCTTGTCCTCCAAGGCGCGCTTGCGAGCGTTGAGTTTGTTTTTCTCACGGAGTCTTACATGGGATTTCTCATCGGCTTCTTTGCTTTCGAACTCGGACAAACGCCTTTCAAGGGCGGTGATGCGTTCGCGCATGGCGGCGGGATCGTCTTGAGCATTGAGCTTAGAACTACCTGCGGCAGTAAACAGGATGAGAGCGGCGGCAACGGTGGAAGTGATTTTCATTTTATTGGTTCTTGTTTTTTTGATAGTGGTTGAGGAATTCGCTCTTGAAGAGGAAGAAACCGCCGTCAGCGGAAACGAAAGAGGGAAAGCCCACGAGGCTCCGTCACGGACGTTGCAAGCAGCTTGCAAAGCCCTTTTCTTCGGCTCCCGGCATTGCAAAAATGCAGATGCGCGCGGATGGATGCCTTGGGCAAAAAGAGCTGCGTTGTGGATCAATTCGTCGCCGGTCATGGTTGTCCTCTATTTCCTTCAGAGGAACCCGGCCGGAAACGTTACAGAAAAAATTACGAAGCCAGGCTCCGGCGCAGTTCCCGCAGCTCATCGGCGACCTGGGAAGGATCATCCAGCGTCTGGGCGATCTCCTCGTGCAGCACCGCGCGGTAGCGCTTGCGCAGACGGTGCGCCGCCACGCGGACCGCTTCTTCGCTCAGTCCCAGCCGTGCTGCCACCGCGGCGTAAGGCTCCGCCCCTTCATCGCCCGCAATAACGAAGCGCAAGGCATCGAAAAGTGCCCCCCGCCCGGCCGCATGATGCTCCGCGCGCAGCCGCTCGACCACGGTTTCGAGCAGTGTGAGCGCCCATTGGCGGTCGTAATGGCGCTCCGGCGTCATCTCGTCAGCCAGATCGTGCTGCAGCCGTTGCTCCGCGGCCCCGGCATCGAGGGAGACGGTCACGCGCGCGTCACGCCGGGCGGCCCGTTCCTTGTCCCTCTCGTCGGACAGATAGTGCTTCATCGAGGCGAGCAAGAACGCCCGGAACTTCCCGCTTTTTGCCTGCAAGCCCTTGAGCGATTGCAGGCGCAGCAGCCGGACGAAAAATCCCTGCGTCAAATCCTCCGCATCTTGCGGAGAGTGGCCCCGCCTCCGCACATAGGCATAAAGCGGCAGCCAATACGTCCCGCACAGCTCCGCCAGCGCCCGGCGCGAAGCCGTGCCCTCCGGCCCGCCCGCGGCCCGCACCAGCGTCCATCGGGTCGGCACGAACAACGTCGCTGGTTTCTCTTCCGTCATGTGGGGTTCAGCACTCCAAGACAGATAGCCCGCTTTCACCATCCGTCCAAGCCGGTATTTCTCTCCACGCAGATCCATCGCCGATCCAGCGGTCCGTAGCAACCCGCGCCAAATAAAGGTGCGGCAGGCGATTTTCCTGTAAGATGCGCGGCTGGCGAGCGAACCTGTCCATGATGGACGAGCCACATTCCTCTTCGACCGACTCTTTGCCGACCCGGCGCAGCCTGTTGACGCGGCTGAAACGCTGGGATGACCGGGAAGGGTGGCAGCGGTTTTATGATTCCTACCACGGCCTGATCCTGGCGATGGTGCGTCATGCGGGATTGCGCGGGGCGGACGCGGAGGAGGTGGCGCAGGAGGCGCTGGTGGCGGTGGCGCGGGGCATGAAGGAGTTTCATTACGATCCGGCCAAAGGATCGTTCAAAGGCTGGCTGAAAACGGTGGTCCGCCGGCGGTTGGTGGATTTTCTCCGCAAGCAGGGGCGGGAGCGGTCGCATCTGCGGGAATACGTCGAAACCGGGGCTGCGGAGGCGGAGCCGCTGGAGGCGATGGAGGACCGCTATGAGCAGGAATGGGAGCGGCATTTGCTGGAGATGGCGTTGCAATGGCTGCGGCGGCGGATTTCCCCGCGGCAATACACGATTTTCGATCTGTGCGTGTTGCAGGAACGGCCGGCGGCGGAGGTGGCGCGGCTGCTGGGTGTCAACCGAGGGCTGGTGTATGTGGTGAGGCACCGCGCGGAGCGCCTGCTGCGACAGCGGTTGAAAACCCTGGGCGAGGGCAAACCCGGCTGAGCCTCACACTCCCCGCCACGATGACTTGACGTTCTTCACCCCTTTCAACCGCCACCGCCATGGAAAACCCGCCGTCTCATCCAGTGATCCCGGACCACGAATTGCTCCGGCGCGTGGCGCGCGGCAGTTATGGCGAGGTGTGGCTGGCGCGGAACATCATGGGGGTTTTCCGCGCGGTGAAGATCATCCGGCAGGAGTCGTTCGAGCGGGCGCGGCCCTTTGAGCGGGAGCTGGCGGGGTTGCAACGGTTCGAGCCGGTGTCCCGTTCCCACGAATCGCTGGTGCAGATTCTGCACGCGGGCTGGCTGCCGGGCGATGAGGGCTTTTTTTACGTGATGGAGCTGGCGGATGACGCGGAGGCCGGCACGGAGTTCGATCCCGCCACGTATCAGCCGCGCACGCTGCGCCGCGAGATCGACCGGCGCGGGGCGCTGCCGGCGGCGGAGTGCCTGGACATCGCGCTCTCGTTGGTGGCGGCGCTGCATTTTCTGCACGAGCGCGGCCTGTTGCACCGCGATTTGAAGCCCTCGAACATCATCTTCGTCAATGGGCGCGCCAAACTCGCGGACATCGGCCTGGTGGCGGAATCCTCGGAATCGCGCTCGCTGGTGGGCACAGAGGGGTTTATGCCGGTGGAGGGGGGCGGCACGCCGCAGGCCGATCTCTACGCGCTGGGCAAGCTGCTTTATGAAATGATGACCGGGCGCGACCGGCTGGAGTATCCGACGCTGCCCGCGGCCTGGGTGGGGGACGCCACGAAGGCGCCGCAGATCGAAATGATGGAGGTTATTTACCGGGCGTGTGATGAGGACTGGAAAAAGCGGCACGCATCAGCGGCAGCCTTGCAGGCGGAGCTGGCCCTGTTGCAAAGCGGCCAGTCCGTGCGGCGCGTGCGCGGGCTGGAGCGGCGGGTGCGCTGGCTGGCGCGGGCCGGCCTGGCGGTGGGCGCGGCGACGGTGCTGGCGGTGGGCGCGTGGGGCCTCACGGAGAGGCAGCGGCGGAGTGAACGGCAGGCACGGGAACGCATCGAACACGCGGAGGCGGCAGCCCGGACGCAACTGGCCGCGGCGCGCTTCGCGCGCATCCGCGCGGGCCGGCACAGCGGGCAGAGCGGCTGCCGTTTCGATTCCTGGGCCACGCTGCAAGAGGCCGCGCGGGAGCAGCCGACGCCGGCGTTGCGCAACGAAGCCGCCGCCGTGCTGGCGCTGGCGGATGGGCGGCCCGTGGAGTGGACTCCAGCTCCGGCGCAAACGGCGGCCTTTGGAGCACAAGGGAAACCTTCCCAATGGCGGGCGGTCGAAGGCGGGGGCTTCCAGCGCTTCTCTGCCAAAGGCACGGCGGAATCGGAGGTCATGGGCGCGGAGAGGGGGAAGGTGGCGCGCCTCACGGTTCTCGATGCGGCGGGCCATCTGGTCGCGGCCTGGACGGACCGGCCCGGCGTGGACGTGTGGGCGGTGAGCCGGAAGGAATTGGTGCTGGAACTGCCGGAGCTGCCGCTCTCCGCACAGCCCGCGCTGGACATTACCGGTGGACGGCTGGCCGTTCCGGCGGAGGGGAAGACCGTGATCATTCACGATCTGGCGCGCCGCGCGGAACTGGCCCGCTGGGAGGCGCCGTGGCGCGCGAACGGGCTGGCCTGGCGGCCGGACGGGAAGGCCCTGGCCATCCAGTCCCTGCACTCGCGCTCGGTCGGGATTTTCAACGCCGCCGACGGCGCGTCGCTGGGCGAGCTGCCGCATCCCGAAGCGGTGCTGGATGTGGCCTGGAGTCCGGACGGGCGCTGCCTCGCCACCGCGGGCCTCGACCGTCTGGTGCGGGTGTGGGCCACGGACGGTCCGCGGCCGGTGGTGCTGCGCACAGGCAGCGGGCACCACAACGTGGTGGTCGGCGTGGCCTGGCATCCACAGGGAAATCTGCTCGCCACCGCCAGTTGGGACGGCACCACGCGGCTGTGGGACGCGCCTTCGCTCGGCCTGCTGGTCTCCGCGCCTGGCTGGGGCATGCGCCCGAGCTTCAGCGAGGACGGCCGCTGGCTGGTCCAGCACTCGCCCGTGGATGAAAGCGCCGAAGTGTTTGAAGTGGAATCCGCCCGCGCCTGTCATTGGCTGACCGAGCCGAAACCGGACGATTTCCGCGAAGATGCGGTGGGGCCGCGCGGCGTCGCGTTCAGCGCCGACAGTTCCACGCTCGCCACCGCCAGCCAGGACGGAGTCCGGCTGTGGAGCGCGGACGGGCGGAACCTGGCCGGTTTCCTGCCAGGCGACCGCTGCACCAGCGTCGCGTTTCTCCCCGAAGGAAAGCTCTTCACGCTGGGGGCGCGGGGCGCGCTCGTCCATCCGCTGCGCCGGGATGGTTCTGAATGGGTCTTTGCACCACAAGCCGCGCCGCAGGTGTTCTCGCCGCGGGGAGTGGTCGGCTTCGGCTCGTGCCTCGACACGCCGGGAGGACCGCTCTTCACCTGGCCCGGGGGGGATGATCTGGTGGTCTGGCAGCAGGAAACCGAGCATCGCCTCCCCCAACCGCTCGCCGCCTGGCGCGCCGTCCTCAGTCCTGACGGCAAACTCCTGACGGCCAGCTTCCACCACACCAATGCCGAAGCCGGAACCTGGGATTGGCGCACCGGAAAACTCCGTTGGAAAACACCCCGTGATTACGGACGGGCGCAGGTGGCCTTTTCCCCTGATGGCCGCTGGTGCGCGCTGGGTGCGGGTTCCGAGGTGTCGTGGTGGGAGGCGGACACCGGCGCGCGCGGCCCGGTTTTCCCGCGCGCGCATCGCGACGATCTCAGCGCGCCCCTCGCCTTCTCGCCCGATGGCCGGCTCTTCGCGATGGCGTGGTCGCGCACCGTCGCGCGCGTGTATGACACCGCCACGCAGCGCGAGCTGATCACCCTGGAAAGCCCGCTGCCCTTCATCATCTCCGGCTTCGCCTTTTCCCCCGATGGCCGCCATTTCGCCATCGCCACCGAAGGGCATTTCACCCAACTGTGGGACCTCGCCTTCCTGCGCCGGCACCTGCGCGGGCTGGGGCTGGATTGGGAGGGGTGATCCATGCCCTAACGGGCGAGCGCGGCGCGGAAGACGGCGAGTTCCTCCTTTGCCGCATCGGCTCCTCCGGAGAGGCGCAGGATTTCGTCCTCGATCCCTTGCCGCAGTTGCTTGCGCATCCGGAAGGCGGTCACGCGGGCGAGATTCTCGGTGATGGCGAGACGCGCGGCGATCGCGGCAAAGCCGACATGCGCGCCGGTCTGCAGCAGCGCCGGTTGCAAGGCCACGAACCACTCCTCGCGCCCCGCCTCGGCGTAGGACGCCCGCAGTGCGGCGAGCACCCGGTCGAGAATCTCCAGCGCCCACTGCCGGTCGAAGGTCTCGTCGGGCGTTCCGCCGACGTCGGCGATGGCGGCGTAGCGTTGACCGGCCCCGGTGAGGGGCGCCTCGAAGTCGCCATGAGGCCGCCGCGTGCGGTCGCGCCGCCACGCGCTGATGACATGATTCTTCAGCAGATGAAGCAGCCAGGTGCGGAGGCGGGCGCCTTCCTTTTCGAGCCGGTCGAAGGCTTCGCCGGCCGTGAGGCGCGCGAGGAACGATTGCACCAGATCCTCCGCGTCCTCGTGGCTGTGCCCCGAGCGCCGAAGCCAGGCATAGAGCGGGAACCAATAGCGGGCGCAGACACCGTTCAGCGCGTGCTCACGCGTCTCACCGCCCGCGCGCACGGCGTCGAGCAGGGTCCAGCGCGTGTCCGGAAACCGGGCACGGTTGGCGTCCGGCAGGGTTTCCTCGTCGGCACGGAGCATGGCGGGAATCCTGGCGAGGGTTCACGCCGCCCGCCAACCCGAAGTGGCGCGTTTTTCTATGCCGGGGCGGTGTTCAGGAAGCGTCGCGATGGCCAAGGAGTCCGGATTTTTAGGGCTACGGTCGCTTGCCGCGGGTGAGACGGCTTTCGGCCAGCCAGCGCATCCAGCGCCCGGTCTCGGAATCGCCCGGCAGGGCGAGGACTTCCGCGCGGGCGGCGCGCAGGGTGGCGAAGCCGGGTTCGGAGAAAGAGTTGTCCGGTTGGAGGGCGCACCGCGCGGCGGCTTCGGCGTAGATGAGGAAACACTCGGGCAGCGGCTGGTCCGGGCGCGGAGCGACGGGCCGCAGCGTGAGCGACCCGTCGGTATAGGCGAGCAGCAGGTGCCGACCGTCGGTCGAGAATTCCACAGCCGTGGCTTTCTGTTTGGCTGGAAACGGTGGCGCGGTTTCTTCGCGGCTCGGCAGGCTGAACAGATGCGTCCGGCCGTCGGCGCACCAGGAGACGGCGACCGCTGCATCCGGCGAGAGCGCGAAAAGATGCGGCCCGTGCGGGTGGTCGAGTGGACGACCGAGCGATTTCCCGGATGCGGCGTCCCACAGCCGCGCGCGCAGGTCGTCGGAACCCCAGGTGATGAGCGATTTTCCATCGCGGGAAAAGCCACCGCGCAGCCCGTGGGGCGTGGCCGCGTCCAGGTGCGGCAAGTCGGCGAGCAAGCGGCCGCCGGGAAGCGCGAGGAGCTGCCCGCGGCGGTCGGCTCCCCCGGCGAAAAGCCGCGAGCCATCCGGGGAAAAGGCAAGCTGGAGGACCGGCCCGGCGCCGCGCCAGGAGAGCGACGTCGTCGGCCCGTCCTGCGGATGGATTTCCAGACCGCCCGCATGGGTGGCAAGCGCGACCCGCCCGCCGCCGACGGCGAGGGCGGAGGGATCGCCGGGGCCGCGCCAGCTTTTCACAACGGCTCCGTCGCCAGTCCGCCAGAGCCAGGCTTGCCCGTCCGCGGCGATCCCGGCCGTGAGCGCGCCGTCGGGTGCGACCGCCAGGCGCACCGGCACGGCGGGTGGCGAGACGGTGACCGGAGCGCGGTCGCCGGTGAGGAAATGCAGGCCGCCATCCGCGGTGAGAACGGCGGCCACGGCGGCGTCCGACGCCTTGATCGTGTCGGCCACGGCGGCGGAAAACCGGTGGCGGTGGTCCGGCGCGCCCTCGCCATCCCAGCCCCAGAGAACGCCGCTCGCGGTAAGCGCCAGCGTGGTCGGAACCGGCGCGGTTGGATTTTCCTGTTTTTCCTCCGAAGGCAGCAGCCAGGCGGCAACCACGGGATCATCGCCGGCGGGAAGGAGCGTTTGCGGGGCATCGGGACGGCAGGGCTGCACCTCGAAGACCTGGGCGCTGAACGTCCGGCTCGCCACCGCAAGATGGCGTCCGTCGGGATGCCAGGCCAGGCCATGCACCGAGCGCTCGAACGAGGCCGGCGATCCCGCGCTGTGGCCGTCGCGCAGCCGGATGATCGCCAGCCGGGCGTCGGGCTCGCGCGTGCCGATGGCGGCTAATCCGCCGTCGGGAGCGACCGTTCCGGCGTAAAGCGAACCGGGAAAAACCTTGACGTCGAGCAAGCGTCCGTCGCCCGACCATAGTCCGGCGCGCCCGTCGTCGCCTTCCAGCACGATCCGGCTGCCGTCCGGCGAAGCCGAGGCGCCATAGATGCGCCCGCGGTGGGGCATGGCCGCTCCGGACGGCTGGCCGTCGGGGAAAAATATCTGCGCTGCCGAGAGTCCAGCCGCCGCCAGGAGGCGGCCATCGGCGAGGAATCCGGCCTTCAGCAGCGGCCCCGGGAGCTTCGCTTCGCCCACCGGCGCCCCGTCCGCCGCCGCACGGATCAGCAGCGTGCCATCCTCGAAGCAACCGGCGACCAATGAGCCGTTGGCGGAAACGGCGACGTTCAGGCAGCGGCTCGGGCGTGTCTGCCGCCAGATTTCCTCTCCTCCCGGCCGCCAGGCGCGCAGGGTGCCGTCGTGCCCGGCGGTGAAGAGCCGCGCGCCATCGGGCGAAAGCGCGCACCCCCGCACCATGCCGCCGCCGTCCGCCGCTTCCGGCGGTTGCGCCCACAACGCCCGGCCGTCCGCGATGCGCCAGACCTGCGCCCGCCCGCCGAGCGTGCTGCCCGCGATCAACGCGCCATCGGCGGAGCCGGACAGTGCCACCAAGCCCGGCAGACGGAATTCCCGTTCCGGCGCGCCGCCCTCTTCCCAGCGCCAGAGCCGGGCGACCCCGTCGCGGGTGGAGCCGGTCAGCAGCCGCGAGCCGTCGCCGGTAAACTGGACGTGGAAAATCGTTTCCTCGTGCCGCACGGCAGGGGCCGCGGGGATCGCGACCGGACCGTCGGCCATCGCCATCAGCAACCGGAAGGCGGCATCCGCATTGCCCGGGTCCGAACGCAGGGCGCGCGCCAGGTGGGCGATGGCGGGACCGGTGCGCCCGGCGGCCAGATCCGCCGCTGCGGCCGCGGCGTCCGCCTTGCCGAAGGTCGTCCGCGTCTCCTGCCGGGCGCGCGCCTCGCGCCGGGCGGAGGTGACGCCGATCACGGCGGTCGCGGCGAGGGCGGCCGCGACGGCGGCGGCGGTGCCCGCGACCCCGCGGTGTTGGCGGAGAAACTTGGCGGCCAGATAGCCGGCGGACGGCGGGCGCGCGGCCACCGCTTCGCGCCGGAGGAAGCGCTCGATGTCCTCGCGCAGGGCGGAGACCGACTGGTAGCGGCGCTCCCGCCGCCGGGCGAGCGCCTTGAGCGCGATCCAGTCCAGCTCGTCGCGCGTCCGCCGCCGCTCCGTCGGGGAAAGACCGGACGCGCGCGTCGAGGGACGGGGCGGCTCCTCCTCGCGGAGACGGCGCAGCCTTTCCTCCAGACCGCCCGGCGGAAGCGCCTCCCCGCCGAGCGGCGGCGCGCCGGTCAGCAGCTCGTAGAGCACCGCGCCGAGGCCGAAGACATCGGTGCGCGTGTCCGCTCCGGCGGCTCCGCCCGCCGCCTGCTCGGGACTCATGTATTCCAGCGTGCCGAGAAGCTGGTCGGCCCGCGTCCACAACGATGGCCCGGCCAGCAGCCGGTCCTCGGCCCGCGCGAGCCCGAAGTCGATCACCTTCGGCTGTCCGTCGCGCGCGACCATCACATTGCCCGGTTTCAGGTCGCGGTGGATCACGCCGCCGCGGTGCGCGGCCTCGACCACTTCGCAAAGGAGGGAGAAAAGCCGGAGCCGCGCGCCGAGATCGGGACGCTCCCGGCGGCAGAAATCCGACATGGTTTCCCCCTCGACCCATTCCATGAGCAGGAACGCGCGCCCGTCCTCCGCGCGGCCCGACCCCAGCACCCGGACGATGCCGGGATGGTCCAGTGCGGCGAGCGCCTGGCGTTCCGCCTCGAACCGCGCGGCCGCCGGCCCGCCCTGCAGGCCGGCCCGCAGCAGCTTGAGCGCGGCGACGCCTTCCCCGTGGCGCACGCGATAGACCAGGCTGCTGCCGCCCTCCCCCGCCAGCCCGAGCACCTCGTGCCCGCCGATCCGCTCCGGCATTCCGGGCATTCCGGGCGCGGCGAGCACCGCCTCGTCCCCGCCGAACAACGCGTCCCCGAGACAGGCCGGACACAGCCCGGACCGGGAATCCGGCGGGACCGGACGGAGACAGGTTTCACAGATTGGAAGGCAATGCGGATTCATCCTCTGAGTCTGACACGCGACCCCGGCGCGAATGTTACAGACGACCCGTCGCGGCGGACAAAAAAAATTCGCGAAATCCGGTAACGATTGCCGGATTTTAGCGTGGGGAAGGGGTGCCATGCTTCCCCTTTGTCGCTGTCGTCATTGGTCCCCGCTCCCGCTCCGCGCCCTGCTCGGCATCTGGCTGCTCCTCGCCTCGGGGGCGCTGCCGCTTTCGGCACTGACGTTTCCCAATGCAGTTTTTGACGCGGCCAACTCGCCCGTCCGTCCGCCGGGCGATCCGGAGGGTGTGAAGCTGGCGGCGCTCGCGAACGCCGCGGCCGCGCAGTGGGAGGATATTTTCAAAAACAGCCACGCTGTGACCACCTTCACCGTGCGTTACGATGCCGCCGCGCCCGCCGGGGGAAGGCTGGACCTCCTGGGCGTGACCGGCGGCAAGGTCACGAGCCTCCGCCTCCGCGTGCGGCCGGGCACGGAGTGGTTTTTCGACGACACGCCGGACGCGGACGAGGAATTCGCCATGGAGGCGAAGCTGGAGCGCGACCTGGTCCGGGGCGAGATGTATCCGTTCACCGGCGATCCGCCGGAGGTGCTGGAGGTGGCGTGGTCCGGCACCGGCCAGGGAGTTGCGGCGGGAAAGGTGGATTTGTTGTCCGTGCTGCTGAACAAGCTCGGCTATGCGCTCGGCTTCGCCTCCACGTTCCCGGCCATCACCTCGGAGGCCGCGGACGGGGACATCGATTTGTTTCCCGGTTTCGTCGGCGGCTCGCCGGTCGGCCTGCTGGTGGAGCGGACGGGCGGGGCGTCGGGCGATTATTATATTCCGGTCACCGAAGCGCTGCTGCATGCGAATTCCCCCGGCATGGCCGACCGGCGGTTTCGTCCTTCGGCGCTGGATATTCTGGCGGTCGCCCAGGTCGGCGGCTGGACCACCCTCGAAGCGCCGCGGCGCGACTGGCTGCGCACCGGCACCGGCCAATACCAGGAGGCCGAAGGCTGGCTGGGGATGCGGCGGCCCACCCCTTCCACCGATGTTTTCCTGCGCCAGACCGAGGCCACAACGTTGGTCAGCACGCAGACGCGGACCTTCCGCGACCTCTTCGTGGGAGGAAATTGCAGGTTTCTCGTCAGCGCCGCCAGCGTGGCGTCGTTCGGCCGCACCACGATTCGGTATGATGGTGGCTTGTTCGCGTTTCCGACCCTCGAAGTCTCGGCTGAGGCGGTTTATAATACGCCGGAGCTTCATGTGAACGGAGGCTCGCTCGTGCTGAACGGCGGGGGGGTGTCAGGCGGCATCAAGCCCCTCATTTACCTGCGCAGCGCCGCTGGTCGGCGGGGGAGGATTACCGGCCACGGCGACATCCTCGCCGACGGGCTGGACAACAGCGGCGAAATCATCGCCTCCGGCGGCACGCTCCGCCTGGTGGCCTTTTCGGAAGTGCCCTGGGATCTCGACGGCACGGGCGATGAGGAAAACACGCGCCTCGAAGCGCTCACGGGAAACATTCATTTCGTGGCCGCCGCGGCGTCAGGAAATCCCGGCTTTGCCGATGATTATGACGGCAGCCTGGCCATCGGCGCGGCCCGGGCGGTGGAAATCCAGGGCGACTGGGGCCTGGGACGGCAAGGCAGGCTGTCGCTGCGCGGCGGTCTGCTCGCGGGCGGCCGGCTGACCGCCCGAGGGAAGGTCGAAGTCACCGCGGATTCGGCCATTCATGCGGATGTCACCTTCGCGGCGGATTCCGCGACGGCCTTCACGTCCGGAGATTTTGCAAGCTTTCAACTCTCGCTCCACGGCGAGACGCAGATCACGAGCCAGGCGGATTTCACCGGACGCGGCCGGCTCGTTTCCGAAAAAGTGCAGGGGCGGCCCGATCCCAGCCTGCGGCTCCATCACGGCGCGGCCATCGGGGTGACCCTCTGGCACAACGACGGCGTCTGCCACCTCGGCATCCGGAATGGCGGCGAGGAAACCACCGGCCAGGCCACCGTGCTCGATTTCGCCTCCAGCGGGACAGTGCGGCTGGACATCGCCGGTCCCGTCGGCGCGCCGGAGAGCGACCGGCTCACCTGCACGGGCAACGCGGAAATCGACGGCCCCGTGGAAGTGGATTTCAGCCTGATGACGAGTCCTTCGGCCGCGGGCGGAGCGTGGACGTTGATCACCGCGAACGGCAGCTTCGGCCTCGGCGGCAGCGTGGAATTCCTGAATGTGCCGGAAGGCTTCACCGCCAGCCGGGTGGAAGTGCCCGGAGAACTGCGCGTCGCCCTCACGCCCGAGACCCCGCCCCTTCCCGCCTTTGCGGAATGGATCGCCGGACAAGGCGTGCCGGAAGGCCGGCGCGCGCTGGATTTCGACCACGACGGCGACGGCATCCCCAACGGTCTCGAGCCTTTCTTCGGCAAACACCCCGCCCAGCCGGACGGCCCCGATCCCACGACCGGTTACCTCACCAATATCAAAGGAACGCTCTATCTCACCATCGAAACCATCCTGCTGGACACGGCGGTCTTCAGCGACGTGGAGTGCGTGTTCGAGCAATCCACCGACCTGGCCGCCTGGAGCGAAGGCCTGGAGCGCATCCTCTACGCGCCGCTCGGCGGCGGCTTCCGCCAAGTGAGCTATCGGTCCTCAACGCCGGCCACCCCCGGCTCGCACCGGTTCCTCCGGCTGTGCGCGCGTCCCCTCGATCCCTGAAAACCCGCGCCGCCATGATGATCCGCACGATGAACAAACTCTTCCTGCTTTCCAGTTTCCTTCTGGCCGCTTGCGCCTCCTCCCGTCCCGAGGCCGCGTTCTTCCTCGGCGAGTGGACGCGCAGCGATCCCTTCGGGGAAAACCAGACCACCATGACCTCATGGACCTTTCGCGAGAACGGCACGCTGACGCGCGATGGCTACCCGCCCTTTTTCGCGGAGGCCCGTTACACCATCCGCTCCGCGGACAGCGCGAAGGCCACGCTCGCGCTTCGCGACAAAACCGGCCCGCAAGCCGACGCGCTGCCGGATGAAATGGAAGTCGTTGTGGACGCTGACAAAGGGACGCTCTCGGTGAACGGAAGCCTTCCCCTGGCCAAACAGCGCCGCCCCTGAGTCCTGCTCTTCGGGAAAAGGCGACCTATGAAACATCAACCCCTCATCGCTCTCTGCCTTCTCCTCGCGTCCTGCGCGGCCCCGTCGCCGCGTCAATCCGCATCCGTTGCCGAACGATTTGCCGAACCATTCGGCAGGCCCGCCGAAGGCGTCACGGAAGGCATCCTCACGAACCATCAAAGCCGGCCCGCTTCCTGGCGATACAAAATCAACACCCTCGACGGCCCATGGATCGTGGTGATCGAATACGGCGGCCGTCCCGCTGGCGACGCGGATGCTTTCCACGCCACCATCACGTTTCCGGACAAAACCACGCGCGTTCTCCCCGGCGACGCCGTCACCCTCGCGTGCCGCGCCATTTCGGAAGAACCCGAAGTCGCCACTTGGGCCGGCACCGAGGGAGCGCACATCCTTTCCATCGGTGGCAGCATCACCGCCACGCGCTCGGAAGGCCAGTTCAACTTCAAAGGCCGCGCCTTCCTCGGCGCCACCGTGCGGGAAACCACTCTGGGCTTCGACGGCCAACCCGACCAGCACAGCACCCACGCCTTCCTCGTTGACGGCGCCAGGACCAGCCCTGAACCCGCGAATACCATCATGAAACCAGCCATCCCAATCCATCCCGCCAATCAGTCCGGCGGCGAAATCCACGAACGGAAACGCTGATCCTGCCATGACCCAACCCACGGAAAACCATAGCTGGAAGGGCCTTTTCGGCTGCCTCGGCGGGGGCATCCTCTTCCTCGCCCTCATCGGCGGCATCATCTGGTTCGTCGTCCGGAAAAACCAGGACAAGGAGATCCGCATCACCCGCGAATTCCTCCAGCCCTGGTTCGAAGCCGCGCGCGACGGAAATCTCAATCGAGCATGGGAAACCCTCACCACGGAAACCTACCGCACCAAAAACGCGCAGGCGGCCGTTGCCGCCACCTATCGCGAAGCGGCGGAAAAACTCGGCCCGCCGCGTTCCGCCGTTATCCTCAAGGCCACGGGCGCGAAGAAACTCCTCTCCGACCGCCCCGGCTACCAGCTCGCCGGCACCAAGTGGACCTTCGGCGAGGGCAAGGAGCTGTTCCTCGTGTTCGAACTCCTCGACGTGCCGGGCCAGGGCTTCCGCGTCGATCACGCTCGCCTCGGCTTCACCCGCAGGACCGGCAACACCGGCTACCTCCCGCCCGCAGGCACGCCGGAGGGGCCGTGGTGAATCGCATCCCTGTTTTAGCATGACGATTCCCATCCTCGCCGCCATCGACCGCGTCGCCTGGGCCATCGGCTTCTATGCCTTTTGCGCCGTCATTTTCCTCCTGCCCTGTCTCTGGCAGGCGTGGAAGCAGCGCAGCTTCTTTTATCTCCTTGCCGCCCTGTTCTTCGGCGGCGGGATGTGGTTTACCGGCCCCTACGCCACCGATGGCCAGCGCCTCTGGACCTGCAGCCTCGTCCTCGCCGGAGGCATCGGCTGCTGCCTGTGGTTCCGGCACAAGCAGCGCGCGCGGTGTTGCCATCCTGCTCGGTTCCCTGCTGGTGCTGCCGGTCGTTTTTTTGAATTCGCCGAACATCAACCCCATTTTCTTCGAGCAGTTCGTGGTGAAGATGTTCAGCTTCCTGCTGGCCGCCGCCTTCGCCGCCGTGGTCACCTTTTATGTGCTGCCGCGCCTGAGCCAGAAGTGGAACGCCTGGACCGCGCCGCTGCTTTCCGGCTTGGGTGCCTTCGGGATGGCCATCGCCGCCTTCGCCTGGTGGTTCACGACCGTGGAGATGAACGTCTATCCGAAAAACCCCGTCGTCCGCACCTACAAGGAACTGGAGGCCGAATACGAACGCACCAAAAATTTCCCCACGGACCGGGGCATTTTCCTCGTCGGCACACTCGCCGGATCCAGCCAACGTCCCGGGCCCGGCGACGACCCGCCCGGCGAAGCCCGCGGTGATTTCATCGCCTGGTATTCCATCCAAAGCAGCGTCGGCCCCGGCTCCACCAAAAACCGTCCGCATCCGTGGTTTCCCCTGTGGTTCGAAGTGACCCTCGAAGACGGCAGCCGCAGCGAGGTGCGCGGCATCACCAGCGCCCGCCAGGCCTTCAACTGGAAGGAAGGCGGCCCCCACAACTGGATGGTCTGCCTGCGTCCCGGCGATCCCGTCGTCATGTGGGGTCGGCCCGTGAAATCAAAGAACATGACCGATGGCCGGGAGCATCTCGGCCTCCATGAAACCCGCGTCGCCGCCCAGGGCAGCTTTGATGAATTCATGCGCGGCTACCTTCTCCCCGGCCAGGTCACCGCCCGCCTCTTCGGCTGGATCGGTCTCGGCGCGCTGCTCTTCAGCCTCCTCGTCGTCCCACTGCCCGGCCTCCTGCGCTGGCGCTGGCTCAAAAAGCACGGCGGCGACGACCCGCCGCCCGCCGGCTATAAAGGCATCGCCCAACAATGGAAGGAACAATCGGCGGCGAGGAGGAAGAAGTAACAGCGAAAATCCTGGAGTGCGCCACTGCGCCGAGCTTTGGATGCGGGCTGGCAGGGCCGACTCGACTGAATCTCACGCCACGCTTGCAACGAAGGATGAAAAGAAATGAGGGCGAAACTTTGAGATTTTTTGTAAGATCGGAGCGCGGCTGGCGAACGGCAGGGTGGGAGGAAGTCCGGCATGGGGCCGCGCTTTCCCCGCCAACCCGCCATGAATGCCCACTCCGCTTCCTGTTGTTCCCGGCCGCCTGTGCCCTGGCGGTTCTGGGTTTCCTTTTTCGGCTGCCTCGTCTTCGCCGGATGGCTCTGCCAGCCGATATGGGCCGATGGGCCGATCCGGCATCGTGAACCGGCGCCCGGCCAGCCCGGCAGCGCCGATCCCACGCATTTTGTCTTCGGCGCCGACGGCAAGGGGTATCTGATCCGCGCTGACGTGGCCGGCACGTTGGTGCGGTATTTTCTGGACCGCTTCGATGCGGGCGGCGTCCTGCTCGGCAGCCATCTGGTCCACGCCTATGCGCCGGCGGCAGGCACCGGGGGAGAAATGTCGCAATGGCATCCCCACGGCGTAGTCCATGCGGACGGGCATGTCTTTGCCTTGATCCGCCAGCAGACTTCCACGGGACGCCAGTTGCTGATTTTGAAGGTCAATGAAAGCGGGACCAGCGCGACGACGCGAAACGTGACCGACGACGGCATCGAGGAAGCCCGGCTGGCCACCGATGGCAACGGCAGCCTGGCCGTGGTGTGGGAGGCAGGATATTCGGTCTGGGTCCGCCGGCATGCCACGGCCACCCTGAACCCGGCTTACGCGGCTTTCGCGGTGGTGCCGAACAACGCGGCGCAGCTCGACCTGCTGGAGCCCGTTTTTTTCGGCTCGGGCGGGGTGCTGGTGGCGCTCAACACCACCACCCGCCACTCCAATGGCGGCATCTCCGTCTCCACCATTTTCCACGCCGTCTCGACCACCGGCACCACGCTCTGGTCGCGTGAGGATGCGGGCGACTATGCCAGGATGCTCAAGACGGACTCCCGGATTTCGCCGCTCGCGTTTTACGTCAGCCGGGGCTTGGCCATCGAGATGCGCGATCTGGTCGCGGGCAATGTGGCGGCCACCGGAGGCGTGACCGGCGCCGCCAGCGTGCGGTTCGATTTCGACATCGCCCCCAGCGGCAACCAGCACAAGATCATCGCCGCCGGAGTGCAGACCGTCGGTTCCGTGGATAACCTCAAGCTGGCCAGATTCAACGCGCTGACCCTGGCCAAGGAGTGGGAAGGCAACGGGGTGGACGGCTCCAGCAACGCGAGGCTCTCCCTGCCCGATGTGCAGGTCCACCGCCCGGCCAGCGGCGCGGCGGAATATTATGTGGCGTATCGGCGGTTCGCGAACAGCGCCTACTCCGGCGCGGTGGGCCTGCATCCCTTCGCGGCGGACGGGACGCTTTCCCGGCTCTGGACCGGCATTCCGCCCGGCACCCTGCATGGAGGCGGCGTCTTCACCGGCCCCGGCCTGCTGGCCGTCTTCTCCGGCCCCACACCCCAGATCGTGTTGTTCCGCGGCGACACGCCGGCCATCGAAGGACCGTCCTTCGTCGGCTCTTACGAAGGGGGCACGCTCACGCTGGATTACGACGAGGCCACACCCATCACCTGGTATCGCAACGGCGTGCTGCTGACCGGTCCCGACTACACCAACAAAACGAGCATCCATGTCTCCGATTCCGGCATTTACACGGTGAAAGCGGGCTCGCCCGGCGCTTTCGAACGCACGAGCGTGGGCCGGGCGGTGACCAGCATTACGGCACCGCCCCAGCCCGCTCTCGCCGGCCCCTCGTCCGCCGCCCAGGGCGGCACACAGGTCTATGCCATCGCCTCGCCGGAAGCCACGGCCTACGAATGGGAAATCACCGTGGGGAATGCGGAGATTCTTTCCCAGACCGCCTCCCAGGCCACCGTGCGCTTCCCCGAGGCCGGCGTCGTCCGGCTCCGCGCCCGGGGGGTGAACACGCCCGCCCAGTTGCCCGGCGGCAACCGCGGCCCGTGGAGCGATCCTTTTCAAGTCACCGTCACCGCCAACACCCCGCCGGTTTTCGGTGGTTACCGCTTCAGCGTGCTCGCGGGACAATCCGGGGAGGTGGCCAAGGAAAAAATCCTCGCCCGCGCCAGCGATGCCGACGGGCACGCGCTGACGCTGACAGGCGTGCCTTCGGCCAGCGCGCGGGGCGGCGTCATCGCCGAGACCGCCCGTTCCATCACCTACACTCCGCCGGACAAATTCATCGGCGAGGACAGTTTTTCCGTGACCATTTCCGACGGCTTCGGCGGCGAAGTTTCCGGCACGGTGACGGTCGAGGTGCAGGAAGTTCCGAACGTCTCGCCGAACTTCGTCCAGCTGAAGCTCGAGCCGGGCGGAAATGCCTCGGTGCAGTTTTACGGCATTCCCGGCCACACCTACACCCTGCAACGCTCCACGGACCTCGTGGACTGGATCGACGTGCAAACCCTCACCGCCGCCGCCAACGGCCTGCTGGCCTTTGTCGATGAAGACCCTCCCGCCGGCGCCGCCTTCTACCGCACCCGGTTCGTTCCGTAAGACCGCCCACACCTGTCATCCTTCATCGCTCATGAAAACGCTGCCTGTCACCCTCGTCGCCGCCAGCCTCACCCTCGCCGCGCCTGCCCAAACCTTGCTTTACGAGGAATCCTGGACGGTCAATGAACCCATCCCGGACGGCGATGCCAACGGCCTGGTTTCCACCCGGGATCTCACCATCCCGCTCGACCGCATTGACATTCTCTTCATCACTCTTGAAATCGAGGGCGGGTGGCCGGGCGACCTTTACGCCTACGTGACGCACGACACCGGGTTCAGCGTCCTGCTCAATCGCCCCGGCCGCACCGCGGCGCAGCCCGCCGGGTGGGACGAGACGGTCACCGGCCTCCGCCTCACCTTCGACGACACGGCCATGGAAGACATCCACCTGGCCTTCCCCGCCGGAAGCCCCGGCGTGCTCCTGGGCGAGTTTCAACCCGACGCCCGCGCCACCGATCCTTTCCTGACCGTCGATCTCTCGCCGCGCTCCGCCTTTCTCTCCGGCTTTGAGGGACTCGATCCCGACGGCTCGTGGACACTCTTCGTCGCCGACGTTTCCACCGGCGGCCAAGCCACGCTCGTCAGTTGGGGCGTGAGCTTCGCGCAGATTCCCGAACCAGGCGTGGTGTCATTGGCCTTGCTTGCCGCCTCCTGTCCGTTGCTCGGCCGGCGGCGATCCCTCCCGGACAGGCCGAGGAAAGAAAATGGATGATGACGGGATGATTCACGCCTCGGCGGCAGGCAGGCGGAAGGGGGCGGGTTGACCGCACCCAAGGCGGGTGGTGCGCCTGTTCCGGAGCCGCGGACAGGTCTTGGCCGGCTCGCCGGCGGCCTTCCGCTTTGCGGGCTCCCGCCGCGTGCGCTAAGGCCTGTCATCACCCATGGACCGATCCGGCCTCTCAAAACCTGGCGAAGAAGAAGCGAACCCCCGGCTCCACCTCCGGTGGCTGCCTCCGGTCGTGGTGCTGGCGGCGGCGGGCTGCCTGCTGTCGCTCGTGGGCTGGACCGGGACGGTGACCGTTTGGCAGCATTGGCTCACCCTCCTGGCCGGGATCGTCTTCGCTCTCGAACGCGGCTGGATGTTCCTGCAAGCGAGGGGAAAAGAGCGGCGGCGCCTCGGCTGGCATGGCCTGGCCGCCGTCCCGGTTGCCGTCGCCTCCGTCGGCCTGCTGTTCTTTCCTCTGGCGGCTGCCAGCGGGTGGTCTCTCGGTGGCCACGCATTTATCCAGGGGGCGATTCTGGCCTCCGGATTGGCCTCCCTGGTTCATCAATCGGCGCGCTTCACCGCCCGTGCGTTCCATCCCGGGCTGTTGTTGATGGGATCCTTTCTTTTCCTCATCGCCGGCGGCACCTTGTTGCTGAAAATGCCGCGCTGTGTCGTGCCCGGCGAAACCTGCTCCTGGCTGGACGCCCTGTTCACCAGCGCCAGCGCCGTCTGCATCACCGGCCTCACGGTGCAGAATACGGCGACATTTTTTAGCCTCACGGGCCAGAGTGTGATTCTACTGCTCATCCAGACAGGCGGTCTCGGCATTATGACCCTCACCTTCTTCGCCGCCATTCTTCTCTTCGGAGGGCTGTCCCTCCATGACCGGCTGCTCCTGGGGAAAATGATCCAGGAAAACCGTCTGGCGCGCATTGGCCGCACGCTGACTTTCATCGTGCTCCTGACGTTCATTTGCGAGACGATCGGCGCGGTGGCGCTTTACCTGTCCATGGATGGGATCGCCGATCCCGGTGCCCGCCTTTTCCACGCGGTCTTCCATGCGGTTTCCGCCTTTTGCAATGCCGGTTTCTCGACTTTTCCCGATGGCCTGGCCAGCGGGGTGGCTTTGGGAAATGGGACGTGGCAGGTCGTCATCATGCTGCTCGTCGTCATCGGCGGTCTCGGGCCGCTGGTGAACGAAGACCTTTCGCTGTGGACAGTGGCCGGGTTGAAGCGGCGCCTCGGCCGCGGAGGCCCGACGCCGCGTCTGCGGATTCATACCCGCCTCGTGCTGGCGGTCACCGGCATTCTCATTCTCGGCGGTGCCGGCCTCATCCTGGTGACGGAATTTCTCCTCCGGGGCGGGCCGGAAAACGGCGGCCCGGTGCTGACCGCCTGCTTCCACTCCATCACCGCCCGCACCGCCGGGTTCAACACGGTGCCGATGTTGGAAATTGGCCCGCTCACCGTGCAAATCCTGATGGTCCTGATGATTATCGGCGGTTCGCCCGGCGGCACCGCCGGCGGACTGCGCACCACGGTCGTGGCCGTCGGTCTGGGCCACCTGTGGATCCAGCTTCGCCAGGGCCGCCGCGGCATGGTCGTTTTCAATCGGACCATTCCCCGCGAAACCGGCGCCCAGGCGCTGGGGCTCATCGTGCTCGCCGGATTCTGGCTGGGCGCGAATTTTGTCGTCCTGCAACTCCTCCAGGCCGGGAGCGGCGTTGCCGAAACCACGCTCTGGTTCGAATTGATCAGCGCCTTCGCGACCGTCGGCCTGTCGCTCGACCTGACGCCCGGGCTCACGGCGGGAGGGAAGGCCCTCTTGATTGTGAACATGTTCGTCGGCAGGATCGGCCTGCTGGCCGTGCTCGCCACCCTCATTCCCCGCGATCCCAGCCCCGCCTCCGGAAAGCCTTCGGAAAACATCCTTCTGACCTGAACCCGCATCCGCCATGAAATTCTGCATCATCGGCCTTGGAACCTTCGGCACCCACCTGGCCCGGCAACTCACCCGGGAAGGCCACGAGATCGTGGCCGTGGACAACGATCCGGCGCACATCAACGCGCTCAAGGAAGAGATTGAGTATCTCGTCCAGGCCGACTGCACCGATCTCAACGCCTTCCATGAGATTCCGATCGTGGCTTGTGACGCGGTCATCCTGGCAATCGGGGAAAACTTCGAAGCCTCGCTCACCATCGCCTCCAACGTCCAGCAACTCGGCGCCAAACGCATCATCAGCCGCATCATCAACCCCCTGCACGAGCGTCTGTTGAAGCTCCTGAAGATCGACGAGTTGATGGTTCCGGAGGCCATGGCCGCCGCTTGGCTCGCCCGCTCCCTGAAAACGCCCGAGATCATCGACAGCCTCGAACTGGGCAGCGGATACGAAATCGCCCAGATCCTCGTGCCCCCGTCATTGGTGGGGAAAACCTTGCAGGAAATCGAGCTTCGCGGACGCTACGATCTCAACCTGATCACCGTGGCCAAGGGCCGCGGCCAGACCGCCCTCAGTTCCACCCGCCATGCCATCCAGCATGTCCTCGGCATCCCACAGCCCGAACGGCTTTTCGAGGAGGACGACATTCTCATCCTCTTCGGCCAGGCCAGGAACGTGCGCCGCATGATGCATGACTATGAAAAAAAGTGAATTGTTGTAAGATGCGACGTTCCGGAACGGACAAGGCATGATGGAAGAGCCCGCACCACCAGCCCCGACCGATTCACTGCCGACGCGGCGCAGCCTGCTCACGCGGCTGAAAAACTGGGACGACCAGAAGGGGTGGAGCCAATTTTATGAAGCTTATCATGGACTGATCCTCAGCGCCGTGCAAAAGGCGGGCGTGCGCGGGCCGGAGGCCGAGGACGTGGCGCAGGAGGTGTTGATCGCGGTGGCGAAGGGAATGAAGGACTTCCGCTACGATCCAAGGCGCGGGTCGTTCAAAGGGTGGCTGAAAACGGTGGTGCGCAGCCGTGTGGTCGATTTTTTCCGGCGGCAGGCGGTGCGGCAGGCGGGGCCGCTGCCGGATGAGACGCCGTATGCCGGTCATCTCAATGAGCTGGATGCTCACTACGAGCAGGAGTGGAACCGCCATCTGTTGGAGCAATCCATAAGATGGTTGCAGCGAAAAATCCCGCCACGGCAGTTTGCGGTGTTTGATCTGTGCGTGGTGCAGGAGAAACCGGCCTCGGAGGTGGCGCGGCTGCTGGGCATCAACCGCGGACTGGTCTATGTGATCAAACACCGGACCGCACGACTGCTTAAACAGCACATGGAGGCATTGCGCGAGGGGCGAACCTGAGGTTTTGTTTCCACGGAAACATGCGGATTGATCCCCCAGCCTCATTACCCCATCGCTCTCAAGCGGATGACGTGCCGGTGATCCCGGACCACGAGCTGCTCCGGCGGGTGGCGCGGGGCGGCTATGGCGAGGTGTGGCTGGCGCGGAACATCATGGGGGTGTTTCGCGCGGTGAAGATCATCCGTCAGGATTCGTTCGAGCGGGCGAAGCCGTTCGAGCGCGAGCTGGCGGGCTTGCAGCGGTTCGAGCCGGTGTCGCGCTCGCACAACGGGCTGGTGCAAATCCTTCACGCGGGCTGGCTGGCGGGCGGGGAAGGATTTTTCTATGTGATGGAGTTGGCCGATGCGGTGGAAGGAGGCGCGGCGGGGATCGACCCAAGGGCGTATCGGCCGCGGACGCTGCGCGCGGAAATCGACAGGCGCGGGGCATTGCCGGTGGCGGAGTGTCTGGACATTGCGTTATCGCTGACGGGGGCGCTGGACTTTCTGCACGGGCGCGGGCTGCTCCACCGCGACCTGAAGCCCTCGAACATCATCTTCGTCAACGGCCGGGCCAAGCTGGCGGACATCGGGTTGGTGGCGGAGTCGTCGGCCTCGCGTTCGCTGGTGGGGACGGAGGGTTTTTTGCCGGTGGAGGGGAGCGGCACGCCGCAGGCCGATCTGTATGCGCTGGGCAAACTGCTTTATGAAATGGTCACCGGCCGTGACCGGCTGGATTATCCGCGGCTGCCGCCCGCGTGGGTGGGCGATGCGACCAAGGGGCCGCAGATCGAGTTGATGGAGATCATCTACCGGGCGTGTGACGAGGAGTGGAAAAAGCGCCACGTCTCGGCGGCGGCCTTGCAGGCGGAGCTGGCCTTGCTGCACAGCGGGCAATCGGTGCGCCGGGTGCGCGGGCTGGAGAAACGCGTGCGGTGGCTGAGCCGGACCGGGCTGACCGTTGGTGCGGCGACGGTGCTGGCGATCGGCGCGTGGGGCGTCACCGAATCGCGGCGGCGCGCGGAGCAAGCGGCCCGGGAGCGCATCGAACGCGCGGAGGCCGGGGCGCGGCAGCAACTGGCCGAGGCCCAGTTCGCGCGCATCCGCGCCGGGCGGCACAGCGGGCGGAGCGGCGCTCGTTTTGGCTCATGGGAAACCTTGCGGGAAGCGGTGGAGCACGATGCCTCTCCTGCTTTGCGCGACGAGGCGGCGGCGGTGCTGGCGCTGGCCGACGTGCGGCCGGCCCCGTGGTCCCCTGCCCCCGTGCAAGCCTGTGTCTTTGGAAGCAACGGAGCGCCTGTCGAATGGCGGACCATGCCGGAAGGAGGCTTCCGGCAGATCATCTCCGGGGCGGAAGCACCGTCCGAAATCCACGGAGCCGGGCGCGGCAGGATCAGCCGGTTGATGGTGCTGGGTGAAAGAGGACGTTATCTGGCGGCCTGCACGGACCGCCCCGGGCTTGATGTTTGGGATCTGGAGACCGGTGAATTACGGCTGGCTTTGCCGCCGGTGACAACCATCGCGGTGCCGGCGCTTGAGGAAACCTCCGGACGCCTGGCCTTGCCCGGCGGAGGTAATGAAGTGGTGGTTTTTGACTTGCCCAATGACAGGGAACTCGCCCGCTGGACCGCGGACCAGCCCGTTTCATCCTTCGCCTGGCGTCCGGGCCACGACCTGCTGGCACTGCAATCGCCCCGTTCGCTTTCCATCGATGTGGTGGAGCCATTGACGGGGAAGGTGGTCGTCCGGGTTTCGCATCCGGAAGCGGTGCTGGATGCCGCGTGGAGTCCGGATGGCCGGTTTCTGGCCACGGGGAGCGTGGACCGGCTGGTGCGGGTCTGGGAAATCACGGCGCACGGGCCGTCGCTGTTGCGCGCGGGGCGCGGCCATCTCAATGCGGTGGTGGGCCTCGCCTGGCATCCGTCCGGCTCCCTGCTCGCCAGCACCAGTTGGGACGGCACCACGCGGTTGTGGGACGCGCCGTCGCTGGGTCTCTTGATCGTGGAGCAGGGCTGGGGCGTGCGCCCGCGGTTCAGCCCGGACGGCCGCTGGCTTGTCATGCACACGCCTGCGGATGAGCGTGCGAAATTGCTGGAGGTGGAAGCGGCACGGGCCTGTCACCACTTGATCGACCCCGAGCTGCCCACCTCTCCGGGCAATAGGGTAGGTCCGGTGGCGGTGGCCTTTGACGCCGATGGCCGCACGCTGGCCACCGCCGGCTATGATGGCGCGCGGCTGTGGAACACGGCAACGCGGGAGCTGACGGGATTTGCCGCGCACACGGGCTGCCGGTCCGTGGCGTTCGCTCCGGATGGTTCGCTGCTCGCCGCTGGTCTGTCCGGCGCCGCGGCCTTCCCGCTGGCGCGCACCGCTGACGGAAGCTGGCGCTTTGCGGACGCGGAGCGGAAGATTTTCACCACGCGCGCGGGTGGCAATGGGGCGATGGCCGTCCACGACGGAACGCAGGTCCTGGCCTGGCCGCTCGGGCAGAATGTGGTGGTGTGCCAGGGGGACGCGGAGCGCTGGCTGCGGTTCGCCCAGCCGGTGCGCAACACGGCCCTCAGCCCCAAAGGCGATCTGGTCGCGGCCGGATTTTTCCCGCACGGTGCCAACGTGCAGGTGTGGGATGTCGCCGCCCGCGCGCTCAAATGGGAGACCCCCGGCGGATTGAAGCGACCGCATATCACCTTCTCTCCCGATGGTCGCTGGCTGGTGGTGGGCGGGATCGACGCCGTCACCTTCTGGAATGCGGAAACCGGCGAGCGAGGTCCGGCCATCGAACGCCCCCAAGGCTCCGACCTGTCGTCCCCCGTGGCCTTTTCACCCGATGGCCGCTGGCTCGCCCTCGCCTGGACCCGCACCGTGGCACGGCTCTACGACGCCGCGACCCTGCGCGAACGGGTCACGCTGGAAAGCCCGCTGCCCTTTATCATTTCGGGCTTCGCCTTCGATCCCACCGAACGCCACCTCGCCATCGCGACCGAGGGGCATGTCACGCATGTGTGGGATCTGGTGTTCCTCCGCGAGCGGTTGCGGGAGCTGGGGCTGGATTGGGACGGAGCTTGATCGGCCAGGACGGGACGAAAAAAAATCTCACTTTTCTGTAAGATTGCGCATCGGCGAACGGACAGGGGGTGGGCGGAAGTGGCCGGGGGCGGCTTTCGGCCTGCGTTGCCATGAAATGTCATCGTGTCCCGAATGTGTCCCGGTCGCCGCGCCGGGTTGGCCTCGTCACGCCGCCTCCGGTCCGGCGGGCGGTTGCTGCGCGTGGTTTCCTGCGCGGAATCAGGCGTGGGTGGCTTGTGTTGTTTGGCTTGCTTGCCGTGGTCGCCGCTTCCGCTGTGTCTGCTGTCGCGGGCACCTTTGATGAAACGGCCCGCTGGGCGTGGTCTGGCAATGCGGGCTGGATTTCGTTCCGGCACAATCAACCCGCCGCACCGGCCGGGGTGTCGGTCGGCGAGACGGTGCTTTCGGGCTTCGCCTGGTCACAGAACATAGGGTGGATCAACTTCGGCTCGGGCCGTCCGGCCAATGGCCACACGTATGCCAATACGGGCACGGATCATGGCGTGAACCGAGGGCCGAGCGGACGGCTTTCGGGTTTCGCTTGGTCGGCCAATACGGGGTGGATCAACTTCGGTTGGGCGGGAGACGCTGAGTTTGAGCCGGACCGTCCGCAAGTGAACGGACTCACCGGAGAATTTTCCGGTTACGCGTGGTCGGCCAATCTCGGCTGGATCAATCTCGGCACGGGGCTGCTGGCCACGCGGACCATCGCCGTGGTGGATGAGGACGGGGATGGCATGTCTGACCATTGGGAGCACCTTCATTTCGGCGGTCTCGCCGCGGTCGGGTCAACCACGGATGCGGATGGTGATGGTGTGTCCGACCGCGACGAATATCAGGCCGACACGAATCCAAGGGATGCACAGGACTTCCTGCGAATGATTCAGCACACTTACAACGGCGCGCTGAATGAAGCGACGCTGGACTTCACGATTTCCGGCACGCGCCTTTACCGGATCGAGATGTCCACCGGCCTGGGAGCTTCCGGGCCGTGGGTGGATTCGGGCCTCGGTGTCATCACGCCATCCGCCGACGCCATCCAGATCGCCATTCCTTACGGACGCTTTCTCAGCCGGACGTTCGGTTTTCCCGCCGGACCGCGGCGCTTTTTCCGCGTCGTCGCCCTCAAGCCGCTGGCCCCCTGAATGCCCGCTCTCATCTCCGATCCGGCTGTTTCCACACACTTATGAAAAACACCACCTGGCTGCTTCCCTCCGTCCTGCTGTCCCTGCTGCCCGCCCCGGCCCTGGCGCAAGGTCCGCTCACCCCGCCCGCCGGTGCGCCCGCGCCGACGATGAAATCGCTCGACCAGATCGAAGCGCGCACGCCGCTGGTCGCGGGTTCTCCCGGCGTGGCGATCAACCTCGGGACGATCACGATCAGCGAGCCCGGCTCCTATTATCTCACGGGCCATCACTCGGCGAATCTCAGCCACGGGATCATCATCAGGGCCAGCGACGTGACGCTTGATCTCAATGGCTTCCGCATTCGCAGCTCGGCTCTCAGCGTGGGCGGGGGCGGCACCGGCACGGGCATCCGCATCGAAACGGAGGCGACGCAGAACGTGACCATCAGCAACGGCTCCATCGTCTCCTCTTTCACCTACAACGGGACGGCCTTCACGGGGCAGGGTTTCAGCGCCGGGATTCTGACCGTCGGCGAAGGCAAGAAAAACGTCGTCGTGCGGGACATCACCGTCAGCGGAGTGGGCGGCCGGGGCATCTCGCTGGAAACCACCTCCAATGCCATCGTCGATTCCTGCGCGGTGAATACCGTGGGAGGCAACGGGATCATGGCCACGGTCGTCCGCGACTGCGCCGTTCACAACGCGGGCGGAGAGTTCGGCATCTGGGCTTGGCAGATTGAAAACAGCCGCGGCCACAGCGTGGGAGGGAGCGGCATTCACGGCGTCGAACGGGTGGCCCATAGCTCAGGCGAGACCCGTCATGCCGCCGGGGGCAGCCACGGGATTGTCTCCGAAGGGGATGTGACTCATAGCCATGGGCGAGCCTCCGTCGCCGGATCGGGGAATGGCATCATGGCGCAATCCGGCGTGGTTTCCAGCTCCTCCGGCCGCTCCAATGGCGGCGACGGCATTCATGCCGATACCGTCGTGGCCAGCTATGGCTTCGCGGCCACAGGCGCGCAACACGGCATCAATGCCACGCACATCGTCCAGAGCAGGGGGCGGCGGCAGTCAGCCGAAGCGGGCAAATACGGCATGTCAGGCACCCGCGCCGTCGGCAGCTACCTCAGCGAGGGCAATAATGTGACGCAAAAATACGACATGCCATGAGGCGGAAATTTCCGCTCTCCGCCGACAGGCAGACCTCATCTTCCCACACCATGCCAGACAGGAACAAAGCCTCCCTCCACCGCGCGATGACCCGCGCCGCCATGATGATCGCCTGGTTGCTGGGCGGCCTGTCCGCGTTGGGGCAGGTCGCCACGATGATCACGCCCGCGCCCGGCTCTGCGCTCACTGCCAGCACCACCTTCACCTGGACGGATGCGGGCATGGTTTACCGGCTTGCCATCGGGACCACCGGCGTCAATTCCAATAACATCCACAGCACCGGTGATCTCACTGCGACCAGCCACACGCTCACCGGACTGCCGGTGAACCAGCGGGTTTACGTCCGGCTCTGGAGCCGCAATGGAGCCGGGCCAAGTTATTACTATCGCGATTACGTGTATAACATCGACGCCGACAACGACGGCATCGACGACCTCATCGACCCCAACCCCGGAGCGGCCAATCCCAAAATCATCCTGCCCGGCCCGTCCGACACGCTCACGCTGCTCGGTTCCGGCCGCGTCGCCTCTCTGCAAGTCGCGCCCGGCACCTTCACCTGGCTGGCTCGCAGCATGACTCGCGAACAAATGCAGACGCTCTGTCAGTCCGTCTATGCGCGGCTCGACGACGCCTTCGACTTCATCTTTTTCAGCAACAATCTCAGCGAACTGCCAACCGGATACGCTTACAGCGGCATTTACTTCCCGGCGAAAAACGACACCCGGGGCCTCGGGGCCACTCTTTACAACTTGAGCGCCAATTACGGCTCCGCTGGCAGGCTGCAAGGTGCGATGCATCTTTCCGTCGATTCCGCGCTCATGTCCGGCCCGTCGTTGCACGAGCTGTTGCACCGCTGGGGCGTTTATTTGCAAAACCCTGCCCTCGGCGTCACCACCACCGGCAACCACTGGGGTTACAGCAGCGCGGGCGGCCAGCTCGGGGGCTGGCAGCCGGGTTCGCTCGAACCTCTCGGCGGCAACCGCTACCGTGCCCGCAATCCCCGCACCGGGGAGTTCGGCAGCTTTGGTTACGTCGCCAACGGCGGCAACAGCCTGCCCTATTCCGAGCTGGAACTCTACCTCATGGGCCTGGTCGATGCCTCCGCCGTGCGTCCCATTCAGATCGCCCACAACTTCGCCTGGGAGAACCAGGCCAGCGGCATCTTCACCGCCAGCTCCATCACCACCCTCACCATGCCCGACATCATCGCCGCCAACGGCGCACGCTCGCCGTCCCGTGCCGCCTCGCAGAAAAACTTCCGCGTCCTCCACGTCGTCCTCACGCCCACGCCGCTGGCCAACGAACGGTGGATCCACTTCGACACCATGACCGAACGCTTCGCCCGCCCCGGCGACGATGGCATCGGCAACTACAATTTCTGGGAAGCCACCGGTGGCCGTGCCACCCTCACCATGGACGGCCTGCGCGCCACCGTCACCGGTGGCCGGGAGATCATCCCCGTGCACATCGTCACCCATCACGGCAACGCCTCCTTGCACACCCTTCGCATTACCTTCGCCAGCACGCCGGGTGAAAACTACCGCATCGAAAAAAGCACCGACCTCAAAACCTGGGAAACCGTCACCGCCTCGCTGGCCGCCGACGCGGGTGCCACCTCCACCAAAACCCAGATTCTCATGGGCAACGCCCCCGCCGCCTTCCTCCGCGCCGTGCGTCTGGAATGAGCCTGCGATCCTGCGCGCGCAGCCCGGCGTTCAATCCGCCCGGCAAGGTGTCTTCGGATCGGGCGTCAATGATTCGTGCATGAGGCAGGGGCGGCCGCCAGTCTGTTCAATGCCGGACCGGGCCGCGTTTCACAGCATTTTTGGGCGATGGATTCCGGCGCAGCCGCGTCCCGGCATGAATTTTTCTCGCAAACTTGGTGAGATTCCGGCGGAGGCGGCATTGAATTCGGTTTAAGAAGCCTTCACTTCACCATGCGCCATCGACTTGCCTGCCGTCCCCACGCTTGCCCGCTTCCACTCCGGTTTGCGCTGTGCCTCACGCTGCTGGCCCTGCCCGGCACGAAAACAGCTCCGGCACAAAGCCTCTACGAAAAGCTTGAGGTGCGCAGTCCGCTGCCGACGCCGAACCATCTGACGGCTCTGCGCGCCGCAGGCGGGAAGCTGGTGGCGATCGGCGACAAGGGCACGATCATTTCCTCCAGCGATGGCGTCACCTGGCAGTCGCACCGCACCGGTTATGCAGGCGGCGTCACGGACATCGCGTTTGGCAACGGGCTGTGGGTGATCTCCGGCGCGGATTCGGGGACCATTCTGACCAGCACGGACCTGGCGGCATGGACGTCATCCCGTCCCGCGGGCATCGGGTTCAACAACTGGTCCCTCACCTTTGCGGAGGGGAAGTTTTTCATGGGGAGCACCGGCAGCATCGCCTCCAGCGTGGACGGCGTCTCGTGGGAGTCGCATCCGCTGCCGGTCGAGGACTCTGTGCAGAACATCCTGTTCGCGGGCGGTCAATTCGTCGCGGTGGGAAACAACGGATTGATCGTCACCAGCCCGGGCGGAGGCACCTGGACGGCCCGCGCTTCGGGGCTGGATCCGGATCTGCTGAGTTCCGATCTGCTTTGCATCCGCCATCTCAACGGCCACTACGTCGCGGGCGGCAAGAACGGCACGCTGCTGACCAGCCCGGATGGCATCACCTGGACGAAGCGCCCGTATGCGGAGGAAAACGACTGGCTCTGGGACGCGGCCTATCACGCGGGCAGCTATTATTTCACCGGACGCCAGGGGCGCGTGCGGATGACCGGCGACTTCACCGCGTGGGCGGAGGTGGCCACCGGCGTCAGCGGCGATCTGCATGGCATCGCGGCCCTCAGCGGCCAGCATGTGGTCATCGGGCGCGACGGCTCGCTCGCCTCCAGCCCGGACTTCGCCGCCTGGACGAACCGCCAGAGCAAAGTGGCGGCGGGGTTTTCCAATGTGGCGTTCGGGGCCGGAAAATTCGCGGCGGCCGCGTTTGAGAGCACCATTTATACCAGCGCCGACGCCCTCACATGGACCGCGGCCTTCACACCGCCGGAAGGCACCTCGTGGAACGATCTGGTCTTTGCCGACGGACGGTTCATCGCGCTGAACTACAACGGCGCGGTGAGCCAGAGCGTGGATGGCGTCACCTGGTCGCTGCCGGCCGGCGGATTCGATGGCTTCCCCTCGGTCAACTGCCTGCGCCGTCTCAATGGCCGGTGGTTTGTCGCGGGCAACAACGGCCTGCTGCGCAGCACGGCGGACTTTTCCGCCTGGAGCACGCATGATGTGGCGGACCCCGTGGAGTTCAGCGACATGACCTACGCCGAAGGCGTGTATCTCGCGGTGGGAACCGGCGGGGCCATCTACACCAGCGCCGATGGCACGGCATGGACCGCGCGCGACAGCGGCGTCACCCAGCAGTTGCGCGGCATGGTGCGGGCGGCGGGACGCTTTGTCGCCGCGGGGGCGCAATCCGCCGTGACCACCAGTGTCAATGGCATCGACTGGAGCACGACCGGCCTCGTCAACGCGCCTTTCAACACCCTCAAGCTCGTGGCGCGTGGCGGACAATTCGTGGCCATAGGGCCATTCGGAGCGATGAGCACCAGCCCCGATGGCCTCGCCTGGACGCCGCTGTCGCTGCCCGTCTCCACGGCGCTCAGCGACCTGGCGGAAGGCAACGGCCTGCTCGTCGCCGTCGGCAACAACGGCCTCATCATGAGCGCCGCGCTGCCCGCACAATATGCCCTGGCCATCACCCCCGATGGCAATGGCAGCGTGACGCGCCAGCCGGAGCAGGCCACCTACGAGGAAGGCGGCAGCGTCATCCTCACCGCCGTGCCCCAGGCCGGGCACTCCTTCTCCCATTGGTCCGGCGATGCCTCCGGCGCCGCCAATCCGCTCACCGTGAGCATGGACGCCGCGAAGCACATCACCGCGCATTTCATTCCGGCCCTGTCCGGCTTCGACCTGTGGCTGCTCAATACCTTCACCGAAGCGGAGCGTGCCAATCCCGCCATCGGCGGTCCGCTGGCCAATCCCGATGACGACGCCCTCGTCAATCTCCAGGAATATCTCCACGGAACGAACCCGAAGACCGAAAAACAATTCGCGCCCGTCACGCAAAAGGCCGTCTCTCTCACCGGCAATCACTACGCCGTCCTCGGCTACCGCCGCGGCAAGGCTGCCACCGACGTCACGCAGACCATCGAACGCTCCACCGACCTGCAAACCTGGGCCGGCACCGACGGCGGTGGCGCTTCCTGGGTGCAGCTCTATAATTTGCAGGACCACGGCGACGGCACCGAAACCATCGAATGGCGCACCACCGCCCCGCTCGCGCCCGGCGCGCCTGTCTTCCTGCGGCTGAAGCTGACGCGGTGAGACCAGCCCCGGTTTGATCGCCAGAAGGCGGATGACAACGCCGCAGAAAATGGTTACTCTCGTCATGGCCCTCCTCCCGGCGTCCGCATCCCAACCCCGAAAATGGCCATGAAACACGGCGATATCGAATTCCATGATCTGCAGCAACCGCTTCTCGACTCCATTGCGGACGAGGGATTGCGGATTGCGACGAGCAACGGCTGGAATGGTCTGGTCATTGAAATTGCCGCCGCGGGAGAACGATTGGACCCGGGCTCGCCCCATGTTCGATGCGCGCTCAGACCGGTGGCCGGCGACGCGGAAATCGACGAACCCTCCGCGGTGATGCTGGAGGCGGCCCGGCGATTGCAGGAATTGTTCATGAGCGTGAGCACGCCCCTGGCCGGCGTGACCATTGACTGGATCAACGGTGAAGCCAACGACGGGATGATGCGCCGGAGATGCCGTTTCCGATATGAATAGCCCCCGCCGAGGCCTTCCTTTCGAGACCCATAGACTGATGAAATATCTCTTCCCGGACGGTTCCCTCCGCCTCGCCGTGATCGCCGCCGTCCTGATGGGCGGCGCGGCCCGAGGTCAGACGGTCTTTTCCGCTCCCTCCTCCGGTGGCGGCTTCGGGCTCTTCGAGCAGAGGGGGGCGGTGGTGGTGCCGCTGGTGACCGGGCAAACGGAGCATTACTATCCGTGGATCTCCCGCAGCGGACGCTACATTTCTTTCTCCGCCCCGGACCCGACCGTGCTGGGGTCGATCCCCAGCTCGGATGTCTATGTCTTCGACCGCACCACCGCCGTGACCCACCGGGTCGTCAATCACTCGACCGGGGTGGACGGGGTGGGAGGCGCGCTGGCGACGCGGGCGATCTCCTCCGCGGTCTCGCCGGATGGCAGCATGCTGGCCTACGGCGTCGTCCTGCAGGGCGTCACCGGGGGAGCGACGGCCGCGGGACGGGCGCTGAATGTGGTGCTGCTGGGCAACGGCCTCTCCGTGGGGCAGGGCTTCGGCGTTTCCGAAACCCCGGCGGATTCCCTCCAGGCGGAATTCATGGGCATCTCGTGGGACCCGGCGGGCAACTCCTTCGTCACGCCGACTTATGTGCTCGTCGGCTCGCTCGGCGGATTTCCCCAATCGCTGCCGGCGATCGTGCGCTGGACGCGCCAGCCGGGAGGAAACTGGACCCCCGCCCAATTGAGCGGCCCGCAATTCATCAACAACAATTTCGGGGTGATCTATCATATCTACCCCGCGGTCTCGCCCTCCGGCGCCGGTCTGGCCTGGTTCTCGGTGCTGGTGCCGGACGCGATCGGCACCAGCCAGCCGGCTCAGCTCTCGCTGGTCCGTGCCGACGCCAATGGGGCGAATGCCACCGTCCTCGGCACGTTCACGCCGGGCAACGGCACTTCGTTTTTTCCCGCCGGTCTCGATTGGTCGGCGGATGGCAGCCGCCTGGTGTTCTCCATCTGCCGGCAAACCTTCACCGGGGTGGGCTGGACCACCGCCGCGGACCTCTCCAGCGCGGTCACCTACTCGGTCGATTCGACCACGGGTCAGGACTTCCGGGCCGTCGAAGGGCTGACCGGCGCCGCCTTTCCCTCCGTGGGGCCGTTCACCAGCTTCGGCCCCGCAACGCCGCCCCAGTTGACTCTGGAGCGGAATACATCCGGCGGCTTCCGGTTGCGGGCCG